>LVAZ01000116.1 GCA_001603055.1 Victivallales bacterium Lenti_02 | reverse complement strand
CCCCGCCCTTCCGGAACCGCCCGCCGGCCCCTCGCCCGCGGGCGGTTTCTTTTTCCTGCCCCCCCCGTGAAAAAATATGCGGCCCCGGAAAGCTTTTCGCTTTGCATGGGGAAATCATGCAACATATTTAGTCATGGAACACCTGCCGCAGCCACGGCGATCCGGGATCACATTCGGGATGCGGCAGGGCCATGCAGAGTCGTCATGTTCGACCGTGCAAAAATACAGAGATCCAAGGAGGAACGGGCTCGTCGGCAGCCGCCTAACCAACCGGGACAGGCAAAGCGCCATCCCGACGGGCCGGTTCCAGACTAGACCATAGGCACGAGGTTCTTTCGCTCCTTCTCCCAACCGTCCTTCCCCCATGCCGTCCGGGCCTCGGGGAATGCGGCAAATGCCGGTTAGTCCGGCGACGTTCCACCTCCTCACCTGCGAGGGGCCAAGCAAACACGATGGACACCGAGATCACTCTCGCGCTCGAAGACGAACCTCCAAGTACGACGACGACGACCATGCCGACCGCGCTCCGTCCCGGCCGCAAATCGCGGGGCTCCTCGGCCTGGGACGACTGGCGCTGGCAGTTCCGCAACCGCCTGCGTTCCATCGAAGACCTTCTCCGGGCCTTTCCCGAGTTGCCTGCGGCCGACGAGGTCCGGCAGGCAGCCGACCGGTTCCCGCTGGCAATCACCCCCTACTATGCGTCGCTGATCCGAGAGCTCTCGCCCCAGGACCCCGTGTTCCGCATGGCGATTCCCAGCGTCGACGAGCTGTACAATCCCCCCTTCCTGCGGGAGGACCCCCTCGAGGAGGACCACGACATGCCGGTGCCCGGCCTGGTCCACCGCTACGGCGACCGCGCCCTGCTGCTGGTGACCATGGCCTGCGCCATGTACTGCCGCCACTGCACCCGCAAGCGCGTCGCGGGCGGCCGCGAGACCACCATCAGCGACCGCTCCCTCACCCGCGCGGTCGCCTATCTGCGCGAGCATCCGGAAATCCACGATGTCATCATCTCCGGCGGCGACCCCTTCACCATGACCACCAAGAGCCTGGAGCGGGTCATCGCGGCGGTGCGCTCGGTCCCCTCGGTGGACATCATCCGCATCGGCACGCGCACGCCGGTGACCATGCCCATGCGCATCACTCCGGAACTGACGGAGATGCTCCGGCGCTACCACCCGGTCTGGGTCAACACCCATTTCAACCATCCCAACGAGCTGACGCCGGCGGCGGTGCGCGCCTGCGCCATGCTGGCCGACGCCGGCATCCCCCTCGGCAACCAGTCCGTCCTCCTGCGCGGGGTGAACGACGATCCGACGATCATCGAGCGCCTCTGCCGCGGCCTGGTGCGGTCGCGGGTGCGGCCCTACTATCTGTTCCAGTGCGATCTGGTGCGCGGGGTCGAGCATCTGCGCACGCCCCTGTCCTGCGGCATCGAGATCATGGAATACCTGCGCGGGCGCCTCAGCGGCCTGGCCATCCCGACCTATGTGGTGGACGCGCCCGGCGGCGGCGGCAAGATTCCCGTCCTGCCCAACTACGTGGTCAGCACCAGCCCCACCCACACCGTGCTGCGCAACTTCGAGGGCATGCTGGTCTCCTACCCCGAGCCGGAGGGCTACGCCCCCCAGCGCTCCCGGGGCACCAAGGGCGAGAGCGGCGCCACGGTCTGGGACCTGGCCGCCGGCAAGCAGGGGCGCATCGTGCCCCAGGCCATGCCCCGGCACGAACGGCGCGACCGCCGGGAGGACATCCCCTTCACGGGACTGGACTAACCGTGTTCCACATCCGCCCCATCTACGACAACCTGCTGCCCGGCAACCGGGCAGCAGTGCGCAGGGTGCAGGACATCTTCCGCGCCAACTTCGCCGCCGTCGCCGGATACGCGGAGAAAATTCCCGAGCTGCTGCACGAACCCTTCGCCTTCGGCTACCGGACCTTCCTGCTGGTGGCCGAGGACGGGCACGGCGGCGTGCGCGGCTTCTCCCTGTTCCTCCACTTTCCCGAGCTGCGCGCCTCGTTCCTGGACTTTCTCGCCGTGGACCGCGGGCGCCGGGGCGGCGGCGTGGGCGGCGCGCTCTACGAGGCCACCCGCGAGTACCTCCGCCAGCTCGGCTCCCGCGGGCTCTACATGGAAGTCCTGCCCGACGAGCCGGCCATGGTGCCCGACGAGGCGACGCTGAAGGAAAACCGCGCCCGCCTCAAATTCTACGAGCACTACGGCGTGCGGCCGGTGGCCGGCACCGAGTACGAAACCCCGGTGGGCGACGAGCCCGGCGCCCCCTACCTGCTCTTCGACGGTCTCGGCCGGAAAGCGCCCCTGCGCCGTTCCGAGGCCCGCGCCGCCGTCCGCCTGATCCTCCGCCGCAAATATTCCCATCTGGTGGACCAGGCCTACATCGAGCAGGTGGTGGAGTCCTTCCTCGACGACCCGGTGCGCATCCGCCCGCCCCGCTACGTCCGGGGCGGCGAGGAGACCGCCGTCGCCGCCGGCCGCCTGGACCGGCAGTTCGCCGCGGTCGCCGGCGAGAACCACGGCGTCCACCGGGTCGCGGACCGGGGATATGTCGAGCGCCCCGCCCGGGTGGACGCGCTGCGCAAAGCCGCCGAGCAGAGCGGCCTTTTCGTCCCCGTCCCCGTCCGCCACTTCGGCGACGCCGCCCTGCGGGCCGTCCATGCCGCCGATTTCCTGAACTATCTCAAAGTGGTCTGCAAGGGCATTCCCGACAGCCGGGCCGTCTACCCCTACGTGTTTCCCGTGCGCCATCCCGGGCGCCGGCCGAAGGAACTGGCCGTGCGCGCGGGCTATTACTGCATCGACACCTTCACCCCGCTCTGCGAAAGCGCCTACACCGCCGCCCGCGAGGCGGTGGACGTGGTCCTGACCGCCGCCGAGGAAATCCGCCTGGGACGGCACCGCGTGGCCTATGCGGTCTGCCGGCCGCCAGGGCACCATGCCGAGCGCCGCACCTTCGGCGGATTCTGCTATTTCTGCAACGGCGCCATCGCGGCGCACCGCCTCTCCGCCGACGGCAGGGTGGCGATTCTCGATCTGGACTTCCATCACGGCAACGGCGCCCAGGACATCTTCTACCGGCGCGGCGACGTGCTCACCGTCTCCCTGCACGGCCATCCGAACTTCGCCTATCCCTATTTCAGCGGCTTCGCCGACGAGACGGGCGAGGACGAGGGCCGGGGCTTCAATCTGAATCTTCCCCTGGCCGAGGACACGGACGAGGCCGCCTACCTTGCCGCCCTGGACACGGCCCTGGCCCGGATTCGCCGCTTCGACCCGGTCTATCTCGTGCTGGCGCAGGGGTTCGACATCCTCCAGGGCGACCCCACCGGCACCTTCACCCTGCGCCCCCCCGCCATGACGGCCATCGGCCGCCGCGTCGCCGGACTGGGCAAGCCCGTGCTCGTGGTCCAGGAAGGCGGCTACAGCCTGCGGAATCTGCGCCAGGGCGCCCTGCACCTGTTCCGGGGCCTGGCCGCCGGCATCGCCGCCCCATCCCCGCAACCACCCCCCTCCCGAGCGGACCATTCCTGACCATGGCAAGCCCCTTCCCTTCCGTTCTCATTCTCCACAACGATCCCGCCCGGATTGCCGGGCCCTGCGCGGAAAGCGAGGCCGGCGTGCTCGACCAGGTGCGGGCCGTGGCGGCCGCGCTGGCAACCCTCGGCGTGCCCTCCCGCCCCGCGCCCGTGCAGACGCTGGACGAACTGCCGGGCATTCTCGAACGGGCCGCCGAGCCGCTGGTCTTCAATCTGGTCGAGACCCTGGCGGGGTCGGCGGCGGCGGCGAACCGGGTGCCGTCGGTGGTCCGCGCCTTCGGCAAAGCCTGCACCGGCAACGACAGCCCCTGCCTCGATCTGACCCTGGACAAGACGCGCGCCAAGGCCGTCCTGCGCGAATTCGGCCTGCCGGTCCCGGCCGGCCGCGTGGTGCCGCCCGGAACCGTGCCCGCGGCGGCGGACCTGCCGGCCGGACCGCTGATCGTCAAGCCGGCCGCCACCGACGCCAGCGAGGGCATCGAGGGCGCCTCCGTCTTTCCCGGCGGCTACGGTCCCGACCTGCCCGACCGGGTGCGCGAGCTGCACCGCCGCTTCGGCCAGGCGGTCCTGGTCGAGGAACTGGTGGGCACGCGCGAGCTGAACGTGGCCCTGTTCGCCGACGGCGGGGACACGCGCACCCTGCCCGTGGCGGAAATCGAGTTCGTCGACTTTCCCGAGGGCAAGCCCCGGATCGTGGACTATGCCGCCAAATGGCTGCCCGACAGCTTCGAGTACGCCAACACCCGCCGCGCCCTGCCCGCCCCCCTGCCCGCCGAACTGGCGGCGCGGGTGCAGGCCCTGGCCCGCCAGGCCTGGGAAGCCACCGGCTGCCGGGGCTATGCGCGGGTGGATTTCCGTCTGGGGGACGACGGTGCCCTCCACATTCTCGAAGTGAACGCGAATCCCGACATCGCGGCGGACGCGGGCTTCGCCGCCGCCCTCGCCGCAGCGGGGGTCCCCTACCCCGAATTCATCCGCGCCCTGCTGGCGGACGCGCTGCGCGACCATCCGGCGCTGGCCGTCGCGGCCACCCCCGCGCCGCCGCCCGCCGCGACGGACGAGGCGGCGGTGCGGGCCACGGTCCCCGCCGACCGGGAACGGATTCTCGCCCTGCTCCAGGACACGGGCTTCTTCCGCCCCAGCGAACTGGCGGTGGCCCGCGAGGTGCTCGACGACGGCCTGGAAGGCCGCGAGCCGGACTATCTGTCGCTGACCGCGACCCTCGGCG
>LVAZ01000616.1 GCA_001603055.1 Victivallales bacterium Lenti_02 | reverse complement strand
GTTCAGAGTTCAGAGTTCAGAGTTCAGAGTTCAGAGTTCAGAGTTCAAAGTTCAGGGTTCGGGGTTGGAAGTTGGGATTTATGATTTGGGGAATGGGTTATTTGGCCATGCCTAGTTCTTTGCCGGCGGTGCCGGTTTTGCGGCGGTGTTCCTTTTCGGCCTCGTCGATCCAGCAGCAGCCGCAGCGGCATTGGTCGCCGCGGTTGCAGGTGCCGTTGCGGTCTTCCCAGGCGAGGGGGGCGAGGGAGTTTTCGACGAGGGTCTGGAAGGCGAGGAAGGCGGGGTCCTCGCGGTTGGCGAAGGCCCCGGTCTCGATTTGTCCCCAGCCGCCTGCGGCCCGGGGGAGGGGGGCCAGAAGAATGCGGCTTTCGCTGGCGAGGGCGGGGTTGACGAGGGTGTGGAAGGGCTGTTTGCTCAATTCCTCGCCGAAGCGGGCGGCGATGGCGGCGCGGAGTGCCTTCTCGCCCTCGGGATCGGTCCGGCGTTGCTCGATCCGGTTGTAGGAATAGTCGCCGTAGAACTGGGCGTTGAGATCGAGCCAGGTGACGATGCGGGCGAATTCGCCGGGTTCGAGTTTCACGTTCTGGTGGCCCTTGGCGAGCAGGGGGGCGAGCTGCCCGGCGTGGGCGAAGTAGTCCTTGGGCTGGCTGCTGGTGGTCTCCTGATTGCGGTAGGCGATGGCGACGAGTCCGGGTCTGGCGACGAGCTGGTTGTGGGAACGGGAGTAGCCGTGCTCGGGAATGCCGGTGAGATCGAGCTTCCCGGCGGTCTTGCCGAGCCCGTGGCAGGAGATGCAGTGGCGGTCGAGGACGGGCTGGACAGAGCGGGCGTAGCTGAACCCGCCTTCGTAGCGGGGGGCGGGCGGCGGCTGGATGGGCTGGAAGGCGAAGCTGGCGTTGCTGGTGGTGCGGAGCGGAGCGCTCGAACGGTGTTCGTGGCAGCCGACGCAGGAGAGGTTCTCGCCGGGCTGGACGTAGATGAACGAGCGCATGGTCATGACGGCCATGCCGTTTTCGTCGAGGGCCTGAAGCTGGATGGGTTCGCCGGCTGGCATCCGGAAGGCGGCGGTGCCGTCCGCGTCCACGGCGACGGTGCCGATGACGCCCTTGATGATCTCGTTGTTGGCCCGGCTGAGGGCGGGTTTGGCGCGGGCGGGCTGGAGGAGGATGCGGTTGAGGCGAAGGCTGTGGATGCGGTGTTCGCCCAGGGCCTGGGTGCTGTGGTTGACGTTCTGCACGTAGACCGAGCCGGTGGGCTGGTCGAGGTCGGCGAGCATCGAGGGGATGACGGGCGGTTTCGGGCGGGGGCGGACGGGGATCGGGGTGTAGGAGGACATGGCGGGGTCGCGGTAGACCAGTTCCCGGCCGCCCAGGGGATCGACCAGATAGATGCCGTAGGCGTTGTCGCGCTGGATGGAGCCCTGGAAGGCGAGCTGGTCGGGGGTGTAGGCGGCGAGAAAGAGGTCTTCGGCGAGGGGGAAGGGGCTGATGTAGGCCCCGTTGGGCCGGCCTTCGGTTTCGGGGAAGGCGACATCGGGGGTGAGGCGGGTGAGGGGGGCGTCGCCGTCGAGTCCCTGACGTGGATCGATGCGGACGACGGAGCCGGCGGTGTAGGAATGGTGGGCCATGGCGGTGGAGAGGATGCGGTGGGAACCGGGGATGGCGATGGCCTCGGCGCTCATGCAGGGGTTGCGGGTGTAGGAGCCGTAGAAGTGGGCGGTGCCGGTGCCGTCGGGCCGCATGGCCCAGAGGCCCTGGTAGACGGTGTCGTGTCGGTTGATGTAGTCCCAGCGGGTGTAGACGATACGGCCGTCGTTGAGGACGCTGGGGTCCCATTCGTTGGCCTCGCCGAAGGAGAGCTGGCGGATGGCGGAGCCGTCGAGTTCGGCCCGGTAGAGCATGTAGGCGGGGGTGTAGCGGTCGCCGTGGCAGCGACCGAAATTCTGGCAGCGGGTGGAGACGAAGACGAAGCCGCCGTCGGGCAGATAGCAGGGGTCGAAATCCTCGATGAGGACGGTGCGCCGCCCGTCGGCCCCGGCCATGGGGTCGCCGGCGGTGCCGGTGATCTGGCGGACGGTGTGGGCGGTCAGGTCGTATTCGTAGATGAGGAAGCGGCGGTGTTCGCGGCGGGGCTCGGTGGTGTCGCAGAAGGAGAAGAGGATGCGGGTGCCGTCGTAGCTGAGGTCGGGCTTGACGGCGACGCCCTCGGGGAGCTTGCCGGCCAGCAGGACCTGGGGTTTCGGGGTGTTTTTCCAGTCGTGGAGCAGGACCAGGCCGGGACCGGGACGGCGGTGGCGGCCGAGATACTGGTCGCACATGTGGCTGTAGTCGGTCGGCGGAGCCTGGCTGATGAGGAGGGTGTCGAAAGCGAGGGCGGGATGGGAGAAGATGGCGGCGCGGCGGAGGGCGCGGCAGCGGTCGACGAGTTCGGCCAGCCGTTCGGCGGGGAATTCGGGCTGTTCGCGCAGCTTGGCGTAGTCGCCGTCCAGCCCGGCGAACTGGGCGCGCAGGTCGGGCCGAGGGCCGAAGGTCTCGATGTAGTCGAGGGTGCGGCGGGCCAGATCGAAGGTTTTTTCGGCTTCGCCGACAGTGGCGCGGAGCTCGACGCAGGTCTGGAAAAAGGCGAGGCGCCGGGGACCGGCGAGCGCGGCGAACTCCAGGCGGAGGCTGGCGTCATGGGGCTTGAGGCTGTCGAGCACGCCGAGGACGGCGGCTTGCTCGAGTTCGGCGGGATCGTCGGCGAGGAACCAGTCGCGATGGCGTTTGCCGAGGGCGGCGGCGAAGGCACCGCCCGCCTCGGGGAAATCGCGCCGGACCAGGTCGCAGAGGGGATCGACGAGGCTTTCGCGGTCCAGGCCAGGGAGGACGCGGAACTGGCAGGAGCCGCTTTCCCGGCCGGTGCTGGCGATGCCGATCCAGACACGCAGGGTGGTGAAGTCCTTGCCGGTTTTCGCCTTGATGGCGGCGATGTCGAACTGAATCCGGCTGCGGGCGTGGGCGAAGAAGCCGGTTTTGAATTCGCGCTCGCGGACGCGGATGGGCTTGCCGTCCACGTCCCGGTTGACGAAGAGCTGGGCCCAGCCGACGCTGGCGGCGACGGGCTGGAAGTCGGCGAGGGGGACGGCGTTGCCCTGGGCGTCGAGCAGCTCGGGTTCGCCCCAGGCGGAATGGTCGCAGCCGATGCCGTCGCCGCCGTCCTCGGCGACCAGCCAGAGGCGGG
>LVAZ01000115.1 GCA_001603055.1 Victivallales bacterium Lenti_02 | reverse complement strand
AATGAAAAAGCCAGGCAACACATCCACGAAGCCAAGAAAACCCAACCAAACAAGCCTGTGGAGCGGCCGCGTCCTCGCGGCCACCCATCCCGCGCCATGCTCACCTCCCAGGTTGGCCGGGACCGTCCCGGCGCTTTGCGCCGTGGCCGCGAGGACGCGGCCGCTCCGCGCACTCGGTTCTGCCGGAAAATCCGGAACGTGCTGCTTATCCATTGGTTGAATCCATCTTCCTCATTTTTGCTCTTCGTTCAATAAGTAAAGGAATCGACGATGTCCGACCACAAGCGTTTCCACTACCACGTCCCGGATGAGATCAGACAGGAAGCAGCGGCGCTCGGGATCAAGCTGCCCTGGAGCGACGACCTGTCCATCCTCGGCGAATCGGTCAACCTCGGCCCCGTGACTCTGGCCAACCGGTTCGTGGTCCATCCCATGGAAGGGTTCGACTCGGACGACCAGGGCACTCCCGGCCCCCTCTCCTTCCGCCGCTACCGGCGCTATGCGGAGGGCGGCGTGGCGCTGATCTGGTTCGAGGCGACCGCCGTGCTGTGGGAAGCCCGCTCGAATCCCGGCCAGCTCTGGATTCACGACGGCAACGTGCAGGTGTTCAAGGAACTGGTGGCCGCCACCAAAAAGGCCGCCCGCGACCAGTTCGGCTACGAGCCGGTCATGATCGTCCAGCTCACCCATTCGGGCCGCTACAGCAAGCCCGCCGGGGTGCCGAAACCGCTCATCGCCCACCACAGCGCCGTGCTCGACCCCAAGCATAATCTGCCCCCGGACTACCCGCTGGTCACCGATGACTACCTCGACCAGTTGCAGGAGCACTTCGTCCATGCCGCCGAACTCGCCGCCCAGGCCGGTTTCGACGGCGTGGACATCAAGGGCTGCCACCGCTATCTCGCCGCCGAACTCCACGCCTCCTTCACCCGCGAGGGACGCTACGGCGGCTCCTTCGAGAACCGCACCCGCCTCCTGCGCGAAAGCATGCTGAAAATCCGCGCGCGGGTGCCCTCGGTCTTCGTCACCACCCGGCTGAACGCCTACGACGCCATCTCCTATCCCTACGGCTTCGGGGTGAACCGCGACGACTACCGGGTGCCGGACCTCGCCGAGCCCATCGAATACATCCGCCAGCTCAAGGAAATCGGCATTCCCCTGCTCAATCTCTCCATCGGCAACCCCTACTACAACCCCCATTACGGGCGTCCCTTCGACTTCCCGATCGCGGGCTTCACCCCGCCCGCCGAACATCCCCTCGCCGCCATCGAGCGCTTCATCGGCATCACCCGCACCGTCCAGGAGGCCCATCCCGACCTGCCGATCATCGGCTCGGGCTATTCCTGGCTGCGCCAGTACATGCCCCAGGTCGCCGCCGCCGTCATCCGGTCCGGCGGCGCCGCCCTGGTCGGTCAGGGCCGCGGCTCCTTCGCCTATCCCGACTCCGTCCGGGACATTCTGGAAAAGGGCGCGATGGACCCGAAAAAATGCTGCGTCACCTGCTCGGGCTGCACCCAGATCATGCGCGACGGGGCCATGACCGGCTGCGTGGTCCGCGACAGCGAAATCTACGGAGAGCAGTACCGGCTCGGCCGCCGCTTCGCCATCGACCGTCTCCAGGCCGAGGCCAAGCGCTGCCGCGACTGCACCGAACCCACCTGCCGCCCCGGCTGTCCCGCCAACGTGGACATTCCCGCCTTCGTCAAGGCCTTCGCCGAGGGCGATTTCGCCGCCAGCTACGCCGTTCTCCGCCAAAACAACGTGCTGCCCGAGATGTGCGGCTACATCTGCCCCGCCGCCGAGCAGTGCCAGGGGGCCTGCGTCGAGGACATCTTCAGCAAGTGCCCGATTCCGATCCAGGACATCCAGCTCGTCGTCTCCCAGACCGCCCGGCGCATGGGCCTGACCGGCGTCCAGATTCCCGCCGAACCCTCCGGCAAACGGGTGGCGGTCATCGGGGCCGGACCGGCCGGTCTCGCCGGTGCCGTCAAACTGCTCGAAGCCGGCCACCACGTGACCATCGTCGACAAAACCAACCGTCTCGGCGGCACGCCGGAAACCACCATCCCCGCCGCCCGCTACCGCAATGCCGCCGCCGAGATCGACGCCATCCTCGCTCCCGCCAAACAGGCCAACCGGGTCCTCATCAAATCCGGCGCGGAACTCGGCAAGGACTTCACCTTCCACGAGCTGGTGGCCGGCAACAACGTCGTCCTCCTCGCCACCGGCCTGCCCGAATCCATGAGCCTCGGCAAAGCCGACGGCGTCTACGACGCCCTTGCCTTCCTGGCGAAACTGAAAAACGGCGAACTGGCCCAACTGCCCCGCCGGGTCGCGGTGCTGGGCGCGGGCAACACCGCGATGGACGCCGCCAGCAGCGCCCTCGATGCCGGTGCCAGCGACGTCTATCTGGTCTATCGCCGCTCCTTCCAGGAAATGCCCGCCTGGGCCGAGGAGCGCGACGCCTTCCTCGCCAAGGGCGGCCACATCCTCATCCTCACCCAGCCCCTGGGCTATGCGACGGACGCCAAGGGCAAGCTGGTCGGCCTGAAGGCCGCCCGCACCGAACTGGGCGAGCCCGACGCCTCCGGACGCCGGAGCCCCCAGGTCGTCCCCGGCAGCGAATTCGTCCTCCCCGTCGAACTCGCGGTCGAGGCGATGGGCCAGAAACTCGGCGACCAGCTCGCCGGCGCATTCACCGGAGTGACCATGACCCGGAATGGCCGGGTGGCCGTGGACGCGACCTTCGCCACCAGTCTCCCCGGCGTCTTCGCCGCCGGCGACCTCGTCAACGGCGGCACCACCGCCGTCCAGGGCATCGCCGAAGGCATGCGCGCCGCCGCCGGCATCGACGCCTACCTCCGTCAATAGCCAAAATCCCCGCCGCCCCCTTCCCCGCGAAGGGGGCGGCGCCGGGTCGATTCCGTCCAAGGCGGGCGGCAATCGTGTCCGCTGGGGCGAGGCTTGCCCTCGCCCCTTCTCCCAAGCCCCCTCACGAAACTCCGCCTGACCGTCCCGGACAAGCGGGTTAGCCAAAGACCACCAGACTTCTGGCGCGACAACCATTCGAGTGGTAGGGTGCTTGCGCCGGGGGACGCCGGACACTCGGTTCAGCAGGCATATGGTCTCTGCTCGATTTTGCACCATGCTTTGTATGTTGCGCGACATCTTTCGGGAGAACAGATGATGAGTAAGTTTTTGATACTTCCGCTGTTGCTGGCGTCAGCCTCCGCTCTTGCCGATGGACTCAGCGTCGAGTTGAACGTGAGGAAGTCCATTGCTACGGGCATGACTATTGCCGACGTGATACTGGTCAATTCGGGTACCGATACGATCACAGTCCTGAGCAAGGGCTTGGGCCAGGGCATGGGGAGTACGCACCGGACTGGCGAGAAGTGGGAACTCACGCTGAGCATCAACAAGGTCACATGGAACGGGCATGAGGTGATCAACAGCGCCAGCGACTACTCCCCCGTCACACTCAAGCCGGGCGAGTGCGCACAGTACCAGTTCTTTGCCCATCCGTTCGAAAATCCCTTCAAACGAATTCCGGATACCGCGACAAGCCTGATCGTGACATATAGGATATCCCCCGAGCAAGGAAAGCGGTACGGTGTATGGAGTGGGTCGGTCAGTTCAAAGGTGTACATCGTCAAAGACGGCCAGATACAGGAATGACGCGGAACGGCTCTTGCATGGACAGTGCCAGCGCCTCGGCTTCTCTGTGCCTCTGTGCCTCCGCGAGAGACGGCTTTCCCGAATCCCCGCCGGAGGCACGTCTGTTCGTCGGCGGCGAGCCCCCTCCAACACGCTCCAGAACTCCAGAGCCGTCCTTGCCAAGCAGAGGAAGAGGACGGGCGAGATTCCGCTCGATGTCTTCCCCGAGGCGGAACTTCCCTGAATCTCTTGATTTTCCGGCCCCGGACACAATACTTCCAGTTTGGCGCAGTTAGTTGGCGGGATACCGTACGACGGTTCCCGCTTCCACCCGCAGCCCGCTGGAGCATGCCGCAGTGACACGCCGTTTCGCCCTGCTTATTCTCTGGTTCACCCTCGCCGTTTCCGCCAATCCGATCGCCATCGACGGGCGGGACTACCGCGTTCTGCAACGCGCCCGGCACGACAGCTACGAGCTGACCCTCGACATCGCCTCGCCCGGCGCGGGGCTCGATCTGGTGTTTGCGGCCGACGATCCCGCCAACTACGCCCGCCTGCTGTGGACGGCGGTCGGCCTGCGCCTCGAACGCACCGCCGCCGGCACCGCCACCACCCTGCTCCAGCAGGACACCCCGTTTCCCGCCGATCTCCAGCCGGGGCAATCCCTGCTTCTGCGCCGCCAACCCCATCGGATCGAGCTGGTGGCGGGGGGGCGGCGAATCTGCCGGGTGCTGGCGCCGCCTTTCGGCAAAGGCCTGGTCGCGGTGGCGGAAGGCAGAAACCAGACCGGCATCGCCAACGTCGGCTACCAGCGCCTCGAACCGGTCGTCTTCGGCGACGATTTCATGCGCACCGAGGAGGAAGGCAAGAATCTGGGTCTCTGGCAGGCCGTGACGGGCGACTGGCACATGTATTCGGTCATGGAACTGATCCATGCCAATCCCGATGCCCGCATCCGCGAGGGTTTCGAACCCCTGGCCGACCGCAGCCCCAATCCCTTCTGTCTCTCGGGAACCGGCCCCGACGCTGCCTATGTGCTGGTCGGCGAAGCGTTCTGGAGCGACTACCGGGCGGGGGTTTCGGTGCGCTCGCTGGGCAGCGAGTTCGGTCTGATTTTCGGGGCGGTGGATGCCGACACCTGCTGGCTGGCGCGCTGGCGGCTGCATTCGCTGGGAGTGCGCCCGAATACCCTGGAACTGGTCCGCCGGGAACAGGGCAAGGAGGAAGTGGTCGCCACGGCCACGGTTCCCGGCCGCACCCTGGGCTGGTATCGGTTCGAGGTGGAGAGCGTGGGCTCGCGAATCGAGGTTCTGATCGACGGCGCGAGCGTTCTCACCCATCGCGACGACCGTGCCGTCGGCGGCAGGATCGGGCTCTATGCCAAAGGCAGCGAGGAAACCCTCTTCGACGACGTGTCGCTCAAGACCGTTACCACTTTGTCTCTGGGCGACCCCCGGGAAAGCGCCCCGGCACGCCGGGAACTGGCCGGGGAATGGGACATTGCCGATGGCCCGGACGGTTGCGTGTACTCGGCCCAGGGCGGACGCCGCCCCGCCCTTCTGGCGTTGGGCTACGACGGCTGGTCTGAACGCGGTTTCACGGCGACGGTCTTCCCCGAAGCAGAAGCGGTTCCCGCCCTGCTGCTCGGCCTGCGCGACCCCGCCAACCACCTGCGCGCGGAATTCGACCCCAAGGCCAAGGAAGTCCGCCTCGTCCAGGCGAGCCGCCTGCGGGACAAGACCCTGGCCCGCTGTCCGCTGGACTGGAACGGAAAACCCGTCGCGCTGTTCGTGGATCAGGACGCGGCCGGGCGGGTCCGGGTGTTCGCGGACGGGAAACTGCTCATCCGCCAGCCGCTGGGCGAGAAACTTTCCGGGCCGGTCGGGCTTGCCGTCGGCGGCCAGGGAACCGCCCGTTTCGCCGCCGTCCGGGCCTTTGCCGAGCTGACGCGGAACTGGGAGGGCGAGGTGGACATCAAACGCTTCGCGGACGATCCCTTCATGCAGGGCTGGGCCTCCCCTCGCCACGCCTGGATTCTCGCCCCCGGCTGCACCGTCGAACGCTTCCCCCAGACCTACGTCCACAAGGGCGACTTCTACGGTCCCAGCCGGATTTCCCTGCCGGTGGACGACGGCCTCGTCCTGGGCTTCGGCGGCGATTCCCCCGACGATCCGCAACGCTACGAGCTGGCGCTCGGGATTCCCACCCCCGACAAGGGAACCCTCATTCTCCGGCGCGGCGGGAAAGCCCTTGCCGAAGCCTCGTTCAAGCCGGGCGAGGTGCAGGTTCTGCCCGGCCAGCAGATCGTGGACGAGAAAATCGGCGCCCTGCCGAAAACCCCCGACACGGTTTCCCGCGGCACCCTCACCCTGCACCGGGACGGCCACCTCGTCTGGGCCGAGGTCGACGGGGTCGAAGTCCTGGCGGTCCACGAGGACCAGCCCCTGGCCGGGCGCACCGTGACCCTCACCGCGCCGCGCGCCCTCGACCTGCTCCATGTGGCCGTGACTCGGGCGCAGGTGCTCGACTACCTGTTCGAGACGGCGGCGGTCGAATGGCTGCCAATCGGCACCTGGGAAGTCACCAACCGCTTCGCCTGCGACCCGCGCTGGTCCCACATGAACGGCCAGGGCAAGGGCGTGGCCGCCCTCTGGAACAAGCTCGATTTCGTCGGCGACTTCACGCTCGAATACTATGCGGGCATGCGCATGCGCCAGGGCGAGATGCTGGAGGGCGCGGCCCAGATGCACTATCCCCGCGTCGGCGACATCAACGTGGCCTTCGGGGCGGAGGGGCACGACCTCTTTTCCGGCTACAACGTCATCCTCCAGGCCTGGGACTCCCAGTGGAGCGAGACGGCGAACCGCTTCCTGCGCCGGGGCGAGATACTGGCCGAGAACGACTTGGAACTGATTCCCCGCGGCCGTCACCGCCGTCCCGTGACCCGCGTCGTCGAAGTCGCCTGGGACCCCGGCGGGCGGCCCGTGCACGGGGCCTGGTACTTCGTCAAAATCCGCAAGACCGGCAACCGCTACGATGTGTCCTTCGACAACCTGCCGGTGTTCTCCGTCACCGACGACGAGCCCCTGGCCGGCCGCCGCCTGGCCCTGTGGACCCAGCAGAACAGCATCGTCGTCGCCCGCGCCAAAGTGGGTTACCAGGCCATCGAGCAGCCCGCTGTCCAACCGACGACGGCAGCGGGTCCGCAGGCGTCCGTTCTCCCCCCCCTGCCCTACCGTCTGCACAGCCTGACCCATCCGGGAATCCGGCTCGATTTCGAGGATGGCCAACTGGGGTTGCGGCCCTTCGCAGGCGACCAGAGCGCCGAGCTTTCCCTCGTGCCCCGGCCCGCCGGGGAAGGCCACGCCCTCAGGCTGGAAAATCTCTACGGCGGGGGCGATTTCGGCGTGGCGCTCCCGCTCGCGGACAGCGAGGCCAACCGCATCGCGCATATCGGCTTCGACTACGCGATTCCCCCCGAGGCGAAGGTGAATCTCTACGTATCCCTCGTCGAGCGCCCCTACGAGCGCTGGTTCGTGACTCTGAGCGGGCCGGACCACGAGGCCCCGAATATCCATCGCCTCGGGCAGTTCGCCGACGCCACGGCCGACGGGAACTGGCACCGGGCCGAGTTCGACCTGGGCACCGCTCTGCGCCAGGCCCTGCCCCACGAACCCAAACTGACCGTCCGCAGCCTCGCCATCGGCATGCTCCACGAAGGCTATCTGAACGCGGGACTCGGCGGCAATCCCGGCGGTGCCGTCTGGCACCTCGACAATCTGGTGGTCCGGTCGCACGGCAGCGGCGAGGCCTGGTTCGCCTGGACCCCGCTCGAATCCCCGGCCCCCGCCCGCTACCGGGCCTGGTTCGCCCAAGGCGACGCGCCGACGCCCATGTCGGAGGACGCGGAAATCCGCACGGAGGGCCATTTCGTCCTCGCCCTGCCCGGTCCCGGCGACTGGCTGGTGCAGACCGCCGTGGAACAGGACGGGGCGTGGCGTCCCGTGCCGCCGGTCCCCGTCCGGGTCCACGAACCCCTCCGCGTCGTCCGCACCGAGCCCCCCGACCAGGGCGAGTGGGACGGCGGTGCCATCCGGATTTTCTTCGCGGCCGGGGGCGGTCCTCATCTGGACCTCGCCCGCTGCCATCTGCAACTCGGCGAGAATCTCCGCCTTCCCGCCGCCGCCCACCTGGCCCGCTACGATGCCGACCACGGCATGCTCGAATTCTTCCCGAACCCGCCGGGGCTGTCGCTCGACGCTGGCGCGCCAACCGCCGCGACCCTCGTTTTCGGCGACGATCTGTGGCCTGTGCCGGCCGTGGTCGAGAAACCGAAGGCGGGGGAGGCCCCCCCCGCCGAGGGCCGGAAACTGCCCGTCCTGCCGGCACTGGCGGAACACCAGCACCCCTGGACCTTCACCCTGGCCGAAGGGAAGGACAAAACACCCCCCTCTCTTGTCCGGATCGACTCCGAATTCTACCGGCGGCTGGATTTCTCCATCCCCCCGCTGCCCCTGCCCCTTCTCAAGGACCAGATGCAGATCGAGCGGGTGCCCCGCGGCGACGACGACCACGCCATGCGGGTGACCAACCGGCTCTGCGGCAGCGCCTTCGGTGCCTCCCTCGGCTGGTCGGGATTCGACCTTGGCCAGAATCCCATTCTCGCCTTCGACTATCGGATTCCCCCGGAAGCCAATGTGGCCTTCCAGCTTCATGTCTTCGGCCGCCCCTACCAGGTGTCCCTGACCGACACCGAGGACGAGCGGAACCGCTGGCTGGGACAGGTCCCCGACATCGTCGCCGACGGCACCTGGCGGCAGGCCGAGATCGACCTGACCGCCCTGGTGGTCGCCCATCCGGAAGCCCGGCGACAGACCCGCAGCCTCCATGTGGGCACCGTCGAGGTGGGGGATTTCGGCTATGCCGGCAACGCGCCGGGAGTCTGGTACGAAATGGACAACCTGAATCTGATCCCCGTCGCCTCCACGAAAAAAGGTCTGGAACTGAAGTGGCGGGCGCATGACGCAGGCGGCATCGCCGGATACAGCTACCTGTGGGACGACCAGCCCGGCACCGAGCCCCCCGCCACCGTCCAGACCGCAACCCCCGCCGCCATCGTTGCGGACTTGCCCGAGGGCCGGAACTATTTCCATATCCGCGCCATCGACCGCTCCGGCAACGCGGGACCGACCAACCATTACACCTTCATCGTCGACAACACCCCGCCCGCCATCGTCGCCACGGTCCCCGCCAACGGCGCCAAAGCCGCCGCCGGGGAGATTGCCCTCGAATTCGGGGAAAGCGTCTCCCAGATCAACACCGGCAACCTCCAGGTCTTCGTGAACCAGCGCCGGCTCAATCTCCAGGGGGAGCAAGCCGCCTGGGATGCCGACCAGCGGAAACTCACCGTCGATCTGCTCAGCGACTGGAGCATTCTGCGCCGACCGCTGACCGACGGCCAGGAGATCGCCGTCACCGTCAGCGGCCTCAAGGATTTCGCCGGCAACGAGACGGAAGCCTTCAACTTCGCCTGGAACGTCGATTTCTCCCAGGACCGGGAGCCGCCCCCCGCCCCCTATCTCTGGTCCTCGGCCGGGTATCTCCAGGCCTTCGACCACTTCGGCAACGCCCGGCATTCCTGGCGTCCCTACGCCCGCGGCAACGGCAACACCACCGTTGCCGAACGCATCTGGGACGAAACCCGCGGCACCTGGGTCTTGCAGGCCCGGAAAATCGCCAGCGGCCCCCGTTTCGGGGTCTTCCGCTACTCGAACGACGACCTCGTCGCCAACCCCCGGGTGGTCTTCGACATCCGCATCTTGCCCGGCACCAAAGTGAACCTGCTGCTGCAGATCGACCGCAAACACTACGCGGTCCAGTTGACCGGCGGCGACAGCCTGCCCATCATCGGGCGCGTGCCCGAGGTCAAGGACGACGGGCAATGGCACCATGTACACATCGACCTGCTCGACATGCTGCGCCGGGAAGTGCCCGAACTCGAAAAACCCGAAACCCGGATGTGCGCCATCGCCGGCTGGAGCGAGGACAACGAAGTGGGCGCCGGTTTCGAGCTTGACAATTTTGGCTTCATCGGCCCCCGCCCCCCCCTGCCCCTCTTCAACTACAGCTCGTCCGACGCCACCGGCATCGCTACCTACCGGGTCGCCTTCAACCAGAATCCCGATTCCTCGGCGGAGACGGACCTGCCCTCCGACCCGACGGAAAAACGTCTCCTGGCCGTGGACCAGCCGGGCATGTGGTACATCCATGCGGCGGCGCAGGACGGGGCGGGCAACTGGAGCGAAACGGTCCGCTACCCCTATCTTTGCACCGAACCGGTTCCGGCCAGCACCGCCGAGGGTTTGGAGGCGGACGGCACCTGGCAGATTCAACGGGGGCGGAACAGCAATCAGGCATACATTTTCAACGCCATCACGGCCAGCGGCAACAAGTTGGTGGCGCTGCAGCTTGCGGGCCAACGCGCGGCCGGGGGAATCGAGCTGGGACGCGGCCTCTCCGAACGCCCGCCGGCCGGGAAAACCACCCTGCAAGCCACGATCTACTCGAGCATGGGCGAGGCCATTTCCCTGCGCGCCATCCTCCGGAGCGGCAATTCCCGCCGCTGGACCAGCGAGGCGGTCGAGGTGCCCCCCGGCGTCTGGTCGCGGAATCTGACCTTTGTCTTCCCCGACGATCTGCCGGAGAAGGCGCGGGGGGAAAACGAACGCTGGACGCTGGGCTTCAGCGCCAACCCCGGGGAACGCTCGCGCGATCTGTTGATCTTCGACGAAGTCAAGCTGGTCCCCGCCGAACCATGAAACCGGTGAATCCCGCCAGCACCATCCGGATTCTGGGCATCGACACGGCTCTGCGCACCACCGGCTACGGCCTGATCGACGCCAACGGCTCGCGCCTGCGGGCGGTGGACGCGGGCGTGATCCGCACCACGGCGAAATTCCCCTTCAGCGAATGCCTCAGACGACTGGTCGGCGGGGTCCGCGAACTGGTGAAACTGCACGCGCCCGACGTGGTGGCCATCGAGGGTGCCTTCTACTGCCGGAACGTGCGCACCAGCATGGTGCTGGGCGCCGCCCGCGGCGCGGTGATCGCCACCGTCGCCGAACTCGATCTGCCCATGTACGAATACGCGCCGCGCCGGGTCAAGCAGGCCGTCTGCGGCTATGGCAACGCCAGCAAGCCCCAGGTCGCCCTGCTGGTCGCCCAGATTCTCGCCATTTCCGTGGCCAATCTCGGCGACGACTCGACCGACGCCCTGGCCCTGGCCATCTGCCACGCCCACGCCCTCCAGGCGCGCGGCGGGCTCGACCTGCCCGCCCCGCTCTGAAAAACTGCGTTTGGCGCGGTACAGTACTCCCCTCCGACGAACCCCCGCAGAGGACCGAGCATGCCGCAACCCGCCGCCGCCCTAGCCCGTTGGCTCCAGCTTCGCACCTGGACCTTCCCCGCCGCCCTGTTCCCGGGGTTCCTGGCCCTGGCTCTCGGCCTGCAAATTCTGGGCGGAGCCTACCGCTGCGAATTCGGGGGCCATCCGGACGAGGCGGGGCACTACGTGACTGGCCTGCTGATCCGGGATTTCATCGCCCGCGCCAAGCCGGGCAACCCCATGTCCTACGCGAAAACCTACTACGTCCATTACCCCAAGGTGGCCCTGGGCAACTGGCCACCGGGGTTCTATGTCGTGCAGGCGGCCTGGACCCTGCCCTTCGGGGCGGGACGCACCCAGGTACTGGTGCTGATGGCGCTGGTCGGCGCCGTGCTGGCGTCGGTCATCGCCGGAGTGGCCGCCGCCCGGGTGCCCCGCCCCCTCGCCGCCGCCTGCGGAACGGTTTTCCTGCTCCTGCCCCTGGTCCAGTCCCATGTGGCGATGGTGATGACCGAGCCGACCATCGCCCTGCTGGCTCTGGTCGCCACCCTTTTCTGGGCGCGCTACCTAACCGATGGGCGTCCCGCCGACAGCCTCGTCTTCGGGGTGGTCGCCGCCGCCTGCATCCTGACCAAGGGGACGGGCTTTCTGCTGGCCGGCGTGCCGGTGCTCTCGCTGCTCGCCGCCCGGCGCTGGGATTTGCTCAAGCGGGTCTCGTTCTGGCTGGCGGCGGTGGTGGTCGTCCTGCTGGCGGGGCCCTGGACGCTGCTCACCTTCAACCTGGCCAAGGAAGGCTGGCTGGAAGGCGGTCCCTCCCTGGCCTTCACCCTCCGCGCCATCCCCTACTACGCGGGAAAACTGCACCTGGCAATGGGTTCGCCCCTGACGGCGCTGCTGCTGCTCGGGCTGGCCCTGGCCCTGGCCAAAGCCTGGCGCGAGGGGCGCAAGGCCGGGCTGGAAGCGGCCCTTGCCGCGCTGGTTCTGTCCGTTCTGCTTCTCCACATCCTCGTCCCCTGCGGGCACGAACCGCGCCATCTCATCCCGGCCCTGGCCGGCGGCTGCATCCTGGCCGCGCTCGGGGCGCAGGAAATCTGGACCCGGCTCGGCAACACCCGGCTCGGTCGTCGCGGAGAAGCCGCCGTCCTGGCCCTGCTACTGGCCGTCGTCTTCGGTTTCGAGACCCTCGCCATTCCACAGAAGGGATATGCCGGTTTCCAGGCCGTGGCCGAACGCATCCTGGCCGACCCGAAGGAGAACGGTACCGGTCTGTTCGTCTCCTCCGACGCGCGCGGCGAGGGCATGTTCATCGCCGAAATCGCCATGCGGGAAAAGCGTCCCGGCCACATCGTCCACCGGGCCAGCAAATTGCTCGCCAGTAGTTCCTGGAGCGGCGGCGACTACGCGGCCAAGGCGACGGATGCCGCCGAACTGGCCCAGGTGTTCGCCGAAGCCAAGGTAGGGCTGATCGCCGTGGACACGACGGTTCCCGCCGAACGCCTGGCCAAGATGCCCCACCATTCCCTGCTGCTTGAAGTCGCTGCCGCCAACCCCCTGCTCTTCGAGCCGCTGGCCGTCTTCCCCATGCAGCGGGCCGGCCAGACCGATCCGAACGGCATCCGCCTGTACCGGTTCCATTCCCCCGGAACCGGCGGAGATGGAGCGGGCCGGCCGGAGGGGCGCTAAAGCGCCGACGGCACGGGATTCTGCTTTTCCCGTGACAACCAATGGCCAGAAACGGATTTGCGAGTATCGTACGGTTTTCCTCATCACGCACAGGAGTATCCGCCATGCCTGATCTCAAAGACGAACTCGATGCCCTTTTCGACGACGAGGAAAAGCCAAAACAGAAGGAGGCCGAGGACAAGGCCGAGGAGGCCGCCGAGGACGACAAGTCCCAGGCCGCCGCCAAAAAGGCCAAGATGGCGGCGGTCGGTGCCCGCACCGGCGGCATCGCCGCCCGGAAAATCCCCGGCAAGGCCGCTCCCGCCCCCGCCCGAGCCAAGGCTCCCGAGCAGGAGCCCGAGCCGGAAGCGGCTCCCAGCCATGGCACCCGCGCCGTGACGACCCCCACCCGAACGCGCGGCCAGGGGGGAAGCCTCAAACTCGTGCTCGCCGCCAGCCTTGTCCTGAACATCCTCATCCTCATCCTCGTCTTCCTGGTGATGAGCAAAGTCGACAAGATGCAGAAGCAAGTCATCGAGGTCAGGAACGAGGCGGTCGCAGCCACCAACGCTTCCCGTGCCCATTTGCATTTCTACACCGAACGCAGCAACGAAGAGAGAGCCCTGTTCGTCCTTCTGCCCCGCGACGTGACCGAATTCCCGCAAGGCTGCAAGAGCTACGATGTCCCGCGCAAGGAATTGGGAAGCGTCATCAAGAGATAGCCCGTTGGACGTTCCACACCCCATGCCCAGCCACCACGCCCGCTCCGCCATTTCCACCACCCTGCTGCATCTGATTCTGGCGCTTATCGCGCTGAGTCTGGTGCTGCCTTTCGTGTGGATGGTGCTGACCAGCCTCAAGGAACTGGAGGAATGCGGGCTGGAAAGCTGGCTGCCCTTCCGTTTCATCTGGGAGAACTACCTGGCGGTGTTCCGGATCGACAATATCCAGTTCGGGCGCTGGTACTGGAACAGCGTCTTCGTCGCCGCCTGCGTCACCTTTCTCCAGGTGCTCACCTGTTCCCTGGCGGCGTTCAGCTTCTCGCGGCTGGAATGGCCGGGGCGGGACAAGGTCTTCCTGCTCTACCTCGGCACCATGATGCTGCCCGGGCTGGTGATGATGATCCCGAACTACCAGATCATGATCCGCCTGGGCCTGGTGGACACCTATCTCGGCCTCATCATCCCCGCCGCCTTCAGCGCCTTCGGCACCTTCCTGCTCCGTCAGTTCATGATGAGCATTCCCAAATCCCTCGACGAGGCGGCGCTGATCGACGGGGCGAGCAAATGGCAGCTCTACTGGGACGTGATTCTACCCCTTACCCGCCCCGGCCTGGTCACCCTGGCCATCTTCACCTTCATCGGCAACTACCACAGCTTCTTCTGGCCCCTGGTCATGCTCAAGAGCACCCATCGCTACACTCTGCCCATCGGCCTGCTCTTCTTCGACAGTTCCCAGGGCCAGCAGACCAACCTGATGATGGCCGCCATCACCATGTCGGTCCTCCCCATGATCGTCATCTTCGTGGTGCTGCAGAAGCGGCTGGTGAAGGGCATCCAACTGGGCGCGGTCAAGGGTTGAGCATGGCAACGGCGTTCCCTACCGCCGTCACTACCGAAACTGTGGCGGGCTTGAGTTTCGAACTCGAAGTGGTGGCGGACTTCGACCGTTTTCTCGACCAGTACCTGGCCACGGTCAGGGACAATCTGGACCGTCCTCCCTACTATGCCCATCTCTGGCCCGCCTCCCGCGCCCTGGTGGCCTGGATGGTCGAGCGTCCCGCCCTCTGGCCCGGCCGCCGGGTGCTCGAACTGGGCTGCGGCCTGGGCCTCCCCGCCATCGCCGCCGCCAAACTCGGTGCCCGCCAGGTAGTCGCCTGCGACTCCCATCCCGACAACGGCATCTTCCTGCGGCGCAACGCCGCCCGCAACGGCGTGCGGGTGGATGTACTGACCATGGACTGGACCCGGCCCGCCCTGCGCCAGCCCTTCGACCTGATTCTGGGCAGCGATCTGGTCTACGAGCGCCCCATGGTCGAGCCGCTCCTGCACGGGGTTCTGCAGATGCTGTCTCCCAGCGGTCGCTTTGTTCTGGCCGACCCCGGCCGCCCGCCCCTCGAACGCACCCTCGAATACGGCGAATCGCTCGGCCTCGCAACCACCCTCCATGCCGAGGACGAGGGCTTCGTCATCGAGTTCAGCCGAGAAACGGCATCGCCAGCAGGCCGCAGACCGCACACCCCAGAATGACCAGAATCGGGTTCAGCCGGTAGCGCAGCAGGCCCACCAGCGCCAGGACGAAAATCAGCGCCGCCAAGGGATTGAAGGCCCCGATCCCCTGGTCCCAGCTCGCTCCCTCGTCCAGCAGCGCCTGGCCCGCCACCGCCAGCGCCGCCAGCGCCAGCAGGCCCACCACCACCGGCCGCACCAAATGGAAGGTGACGATCTTGCCGGGATGGCTCCGGTAGCGGAAAAAAGTGCCGGCCATCGCCAGCAGCAGAGTCACCGACGGCAACGCCACCCCCAGCGTGGCCAGCATGGCTCCCCAGGTGCCCCCCACGTTGTAGCCGACAAAGGTCGCCGCGTTGACCGCGATCGGCCCCGGCGTCATCTCCGACAGGCCGAGAATGTCCACGAACTCCGCCGCCGACAGCCACTCATGCGCCGCCAGTTCCCGCTGGATCAGCGGGATCATGGCATAGCCGCCGCCGATGGTGAAAAACCCCACTTTGGCGAAGGTCCCCAGAAGAGTCAGACTGCCGCTCATGACGCCTGGCCCTCCAGCCGCAGAAACCGGGTGCCGCCCCGCCGCGAAAGCAGATACAGGGCGAAGCCCAGAACCGCCGCGCCGCCGATCAGCGTGGCCGGATGCACCGTCGTGAACAGCGAGAGAACCACCGTCAGCACCGCCAAGCTCCACGTCACCCGGTCCTTCAGCGAATGCTTCCCCATCTGGCAGGCCGCCCGCAGAATCAGGGCCGCCACGGCCGGCCGGATGCCCATCAGCGCGGCCCGCACCGCCCGGTATTCCCGGAACCGCGGCAGTAGCGCCGCCACGAACAGAATCACCAGAAAAGCCGGCAGCATCACCCCGAACGCCGCCGCCAAGCCCCCGAGCCGGCCGCCCACCCGATAGCCCAGCAGAACGGCCGAGTTGATCGCGATCACCCCCGGAACCGACTGGCCCACGGCGTAGACGTCCAGAATCTCCTCGTGCGTCACCCACTTTTTCCGCACGGCCAGCTCCGCCTCGTACAACGGCAGAATCGCATACCCGCCGCCAAACGCGAACCAGCCGACTTTGAAGAAGGACAGGAAGAGCTGGAGCGCAATCGGCATGGAACGATCATCCAGTGAAAACCGCAAGGCTTATTCGGACTCCCCGGCCTTGGTGCGCTTCCAGCCAATGAAACAACTGGCCAGAAACCAGAGGTGGGCAAAGTTCTCGGATACCTCCTCGAGGGCGACATGCAGCCGGGCTTCGCCCGGAACGCCCCGGAACACGCGACGCTGGATGAGGATCGCCACGGCATAGGTGGCCACCGTGGCCGTCAGGGCCGACACCTGCCGCCAGTCGATCTTCGGCAGTTGCACGTTCCAGTCCGTCCGCCATGCCAAGCGCAGGACAAGCACCACCGTGATGGCGGAGCCCACGTTGACAATCGTTCCCGCACCTTCGAAGTGGATTTCCCGAAGCATGAAAACAAAGACCTGAAAGGTGATCAGGGCAAAATAAGTGCTGTACTCCTGCCGGGTTCTGAGCAGCCAGGCAATCACCGCCACGACCAGAATGGGGACCGCGATGTTTTCGTGCAGGCTTTTTCCGTTGAACCAGTCCATGCCTGTCGCGTCCGCCAGCAGCACCAACGCCACCGGCAGCAGCGCGGAAAGCACCCACCACTTGTTGACCCGCCGGACCGCCGTCGCCAACAGCGGCCGAAAACGCCCCATACCTTCCGTCTTGTCCCCGTT
>LVAZ01000114.1 GCA_001603055.1 Victivallales bacterium Lenti_02 | reverse complement strand
GCTTGAGGTTGCTCTGGCAGGAGGCCTGGCGGGCCTTCTCGCGGGCCTGGGCCAGGGCGGGGAGGAGCATCGAGGCCAGGATGGCGATGATGGCGATGACCACGAGCAGCTCGATGAGGGTGAAGCGGCGACGGCTGGGCATGGGGGGGGGATCCTTTCGCAACGGCTATTTTTATGGGGACAAACAATGCTAAAAAATCAAAAATGAATGAAATTCCAATTTAGCTTCCATCAGGGTGATAGCCAACCTATTCATGGGTAAAATGCGAAAATTGCCGTGGGGGACTCGCTGGTAAGCGCAGGCAAGACGCCTTCCTCGCCGCCATGCAAATCAAACGTGTGGAGCGGCCGCGTCCTCGCGGCCACGGCGCAGAGCGCCGGNNTGGTTTGCCGACCAGCCGGAAAACAGGGCGTTCAGTTTGCGCGAATCTTGTGCCTGCCCACCCGAGTTCTGGCCGTGGGGCCTCGCTGGCAAGCGCAGGCAAGGCGCTTGCCCTCGCCAGCGAGCCCGGCGGTCGGAAATGCGCCCCGCTCCTCCGACTGCCCTTGGGGCAGGAAAAGGAAAACCCCCCCCGGCGCGGAGTCGCGTCGGGGGGGGGCTTTCCAGTCTCTACCATGTCCGGAAATGGAACTGCCAGCCTTCCCTGTCTCAGGTGTGCGCTAGTAGCTGCCGTCCGGTTCCAAATACACATCGGACAGGCGAAAAGGCACGGCGGCAGCAGGGATTGTCGATGAGAGCGGGTCAACCCGGCCTCGCATGAGGTACCATGTCACATGGCCATCGATGAACGCCAGGTTGCAGCCGTCGAAATGAGGCAGACTCCATTCGTTCCAGTAGGATACCCCAGAGCTGGGCCAAGCCCGGAGTGCCCAACTGTTCTGGCTCTTGCTTCCCAGCTTGCGGACGTTGTAGTAACGCTCGTTGAACAGAATGGTCTGCGAGGGTGACTTGATGGCATCAAGAGTGACCCCGCCGTTTTCATCCCCATCCTTCCCGATTCGGTAGCTGTAGTTTGCGGTGATCTCGTTTTTCTCGAGCGGGAGGGAGGGGCAGGCATAGACCAGAGCATCGTTGACATAGGGGAACACCATATCCCACCATTTGGTGGTGTCGGAGGTGTTCTTCTTCTCGCTCGTGTAGGGAAACCGCGTGGAGAAATCGCCGGTGTACAGCATGAACCCCATGGCAAGTTGCTTTTGGCGTCCCGCGCAACTTGTCTGGCGGGCCTTGTCGCGGGCTTTGCCCAGGGCGGGGAGGAGCATCGCGGCCAGGATGGCGATGATGGTGATGACCACGAGCATCTCGATGAGGGTGAAGCGGCGGCGTTTTGGCATGTTCTCTATCCCTTTTTGACAGACCTTGCCCCTAGTACCAGGGGACGGTGTTGTAGACGTGCTGGCGCCAGTTGTAGACGCCCATGCTTTCGGCGTGGCCGTCCATGAAGGCGACGTTGGTCATGGCGCCGGTGCCGAGGCCGTGGGTGGTGCCGTGGAGAATGGCGCCGGAGCCGGCGCGGAGGATGTTGGCGGCGGCGCCGTCGATGTACCAGCGGACGGTGTCCTGCCAGATGGGAACGGCGGAGGGGGAGGCCTTGACGCCGGCGTCCTTCTCTCCTTCGAGCCAGCGGTAGGGGGCGTCGCCGCGCTGGACGGTGAGGAGTCCGGACCAGTAGGAGGTCTGGTCGGCGGTCGCGGGGGTCACGGCGGAGGGCATGGAGGGGCAGATCCAGGGGTTCCAGTCGTTGATGTAGGGATTCACGCGGTGGTGGACGAAGCCGGTGGGCACCTGGCCGGGGGCGGAGGCGGTGGCGTTCTTGTTGCCGCACCAGCCCTTGCTGCCGCAGCCGGTGCGGCTGATGCGGTCGGCCCCCGCCGAGTCGGTGGAGACGATGGGGAAGCGGCCGTCGTAGTCGCCCATGTACATGATGGTGCCGAGCATGATCTGCTTGAGATTGCTGGTGCAGGAGATTTGGCGGGCCTTCTCGCGGGCCTTCGCGAGGGCGGGGAGGAGCATCGAGGCCAGAATCGCGATGATGGCGATGACCACGAGCAGTTCGATGAGGGTGAAGCGGCGGCGCAGGTTCATATGGCGGTCCCCGGATGTGTGGCGGTTGCAGACGGAACGCGGATGAAACAAGCCAGCGGACAGTCCGCCCGGCAATTTGCGCCGGACTTTGGACTATTGCTCTTGGACAGTATCGTACACTGATAGTGTCTTCTCTGTCAAGCAACTGGAGAAAAAACGATGAAACTTGCGGCCACATTCGCCCTGCTCGGCGGGGTGCTCTCCCTGGGACTTTCGGCGGGCGAGTGGGAATTGGTGTGGGGGGACGAGTTCGACTACCAGGGGCAGCCCGATCCGGCGAAGTGGGGCTACGAGGTGGGTTTCGTGCGCAATCAGGAGCTGCAATACTACACGGACAACCGGCGGGAGAACGCGCGGGTGGAGGATGGCTGTCTGGTGCTCGAGGCCCGGCGCGAGACCTTCCCCAATCCCAAATATCAGGAGGGGGACGCGAATTGGCAGCGCGGCCGCGCGAACGCGGAGTACACCGCCGCCAGTCTGGTGACTCTGAACAAGGCGAGCTGGCAGTACGGGCGCATCGAGGTCCGGGCCAAGCTGCCCGAGGGCAGGGGGGTCTGGCCCGCCATCTGGATGCTGGGCACCAACCGCAGCCAGGTGGGCTGGCCCCGCTGCGGCGAGATCGACATCATGGAGTTCGTGGGCAAGCAGCCGGACTATGTGCACGGCACGGTCCACTATATGGGCGAGGACGGCAAGCGCCGGATGAGCGGCGGCAAGCTCAAGGTCGCCGCCCCCGGCGAGGATTTCCACGTCTACGCCATCGAGTGGAGCGCGGAACGCATCGATTTCTTCTTCGACGACAACAAGTATTTCAGCGTCGCCCTGGACGCGGCGGGCCAGGGGGAGGACAACGCCTTCCGCAAGCCCTTCTATCTGCTGCTCAATTTCGCGGTGGGCGGCAGTTGGGGCGGCGAGCCGGACCCCGGTGTGTTCCCGAGCAAGTATCTGATCGACTACGTCCGGGTGTACCGGCGGCAGGAATAGGGACATCGGGGACCGCCGCTCCCCCCGGGCGGCAGCCGGGTGTGGAGGTGCCGACCGCCAGGCTACCAGCTTTCGCGTTTGCGGGCGAGGCGCTATGTTGCGGCACGGGTCGTTTCCCACGGTATTAAGGAGCTTTGTAATGAGATACGACATTCCGGAGAGCTGGGAGCGCCAGGGCCTGGTGCTTGAGCGCGACACTGCCGCCGCCACATGCAGCGTGGCCGGCGATCCCTGCATTGTCTGGGACGAGGATTTGCCGGGTTGGCGGATGTTCCTTTTCTTCTCGCCGCCGGGACATGGCCAGGCCATCTGCCGGAGCATGGACCAGGTGGGGCCGGGCCAGTGGGAGTTCCTCGGTCCGCTGTCCTTCGCCAATCCGGAGGCCCTGATCGGGGGGAGAACCCACAAGCCCTTCGTGGTGATGAGGGCCCAGCATCCGAACCGGGCCGCCCGCATCGACGGTTTTTACTGGCTGGTAACGGTCAGTTGGCGGGACGGGCACAAGGTCGTGCAGCGGGCGAGGGCCGAGAGTCTGGCCGGGCCGTGGTTGCTGGACCCGACTCCCGTGATCGATCTGGGCGAGGCGGATGCGTTCGACGCCCGGCATGTGGATGCGGTTACCGGGTATTATTTTCCGGAACGGGGCGAGGTGCTCTATTTCTACATGGGCTATCCGCTTTCGGCGCAGCCGCGCGCGGTGAGTCCGTACGGTTCGGCGCAGGCGGTTGCGGTGCAGGAGATCGGGGCGGCGGCCGCGCAGAAGCTGGGGCCGATTCTGCCGCCGTGCCAGGTGCCGGGGCACTGGGCTTCCGGCTGGGTCGGGGGCTTGCAGCTTCTGCCCGGCCGCAGGCATCGCTGGATCGCGGTGGTCAACGCCTCGCCCACGGCCCCGCAGCCGCAGGATGGTTCGGTCCACCGCCAGGAGCCCCCGCCCAGTCTCGGCGGTTTCGCCTACTGCGACCGGGAATGGCCGGTGAAGAACTGGGAATGGTGTCCCGAGCCGATCGAATGGGTGGACGACATTCCCGAGACCGCCATCCGCGACGGCGAGGGGGTCAACCTCTGGCGGCAGCACATTCTTTGCCTGCCCAACGGTCCGCTCGCCCTGTTCTACAACAGCGGCAGCTACGGCAAGGAGCAGTTGTATCTCAAGACGACGGCCGGCCGGTCGGCGTGAACTCGCGGCGGCGGGACGGGGGGGGCTGCCGCTTTTCCATTCGCGACGGGATGCTTGATCCGAGGTTTGGCCCATCATGACACGACTGCTGGTTTGCTTTCTCCCTGCCGTTCTCCTGCTCGGCGCAGCCGGGACGGGCTGCGCGGGGGTGCCGCATGGTGCCGCCCCGCAAGACGACAACGGGCCGATCCTCCTCTTCCGCAGCGGCTTCGAGGCGGACAGCGCAGTCGAACCGGGGTCGGCCACCAGCGACAAGCTCGTCGGCTCCGACCATACGGTTGCGGGCAACCGCAACTGGACCACCATCGCGGCGGACACGGCTGGCAGGCTTCGAGGCGGCAAACTGACCTATCACTCCGGGGACTGGGCCTGCCGCCGGGCCACCATCGTGCCGGACCCGACCACCCCGAACAATCGTGTCCTTCGCCTCTGGGGCGTGGCCTGCCCCGATTCGCCCAAGTTCCGGATTCAGGCCGATTTTTCTTCCCCGGTCCAGCAGGGGCTCAAGGAGTTTTCCTGCTCCGTCCGGCTCTATGTCCCCGAGACGATGGCCACGCTGCGGAACTACCCGAGGGCGATCGACTGGCTGACGGTCGCGGAGTTCTGGAACGACCCCGCCTGGACCTCCCGCGAGGACACCGAGCACGCCTTCCGGGTGACCGTCGGCATCGGCAAGAACGCCGGGGTGGGGGAGGACTTGTATTTCCGCATCTCGACCGACGACTTCAGCCACACGGGGACCGGCGCGGACCGCAAGTACAAGCAGATTCATCTCGAAGTGGAGCGGGCCAGGCACTTCCCGATTCCGTTCGGCCAATGGATCACGCTGGAGTACTACTTCCGGGACGGGGACCAGGACGGCGGATTCTTCCACATGGCCGCCACTCCCGAGGGCGGGGAGCGCCAGGAAGTCTGCGCGCTGCGTTCGACCATGCACAGCCCCCGCAATCCCGATCCCAAAGGCGTCACCTACTGGGCACCGATCAAGCTGTACACCAGCATGGGGCTGGCCGCCTGGATGCAGACCCAGGGGCAGGAGCTGGAACTCCTCTTCGACGACCTGGCCATCTGGACCGGGCGGTCGCCGCGCGGAGAATGACCTCGCCCGAGGTGGCGCGAGGTTTTACATCTCGGAGGTTCCGGCTGGTTGGTCAGGTTGGGCTTGCCGCTGGTCGAGTTCGCGGTTGTAGTTGGCGGGATGGGTGTGGGGGAGGGTGCGGTTGGCGCGGATTTCGCGCCAGAGGTAGCGGATTTCGGCGGGGTCGTAGCGACGCCAGAGAAAATCGGCGCGGAAGCGGCGGGCCCCGGCGGCGCGGAGTTCGGCGAGACGGCCGGAGAGGGAGAAGGGACGGTCGTTGAGGATGATCGAGCTGCAGCGGTCGTTGATGGCGAGGAGCCGGTCGCCGGAGCGGTTCGTCCATTCCTGCTCGGTGGCCTGGCAGTTCCGCTTGCCGGGGCAGAAACCGCTGGCGCTGGCGAACACGCAGGTGGCGGAGATGGCGAGGGGGGTGTCCTGGTAGACGGGGAGGGTGGCGCGGCCGGGCGCGGCGGCGAGGAGTTCGGCGAGGTTGCGTTTGCCGTCCTCGGGGGAGAGGGTCCAGGCGGAGAAACCCAGTTCGTCGAGGGCCTGCATGGCGGCGGTGTTGAGCGCGTAGAGGGGCCAGTCGGCGGTGAGGTCGAGCCCGGCGCGGGGTGCGAGCAGATCGAGCCCGGCGAGACCGGCGATCTGCCAGCGGGTGTGGCCGAGGTCGCGGAGGGCGCGGACAC
>LVAZ01000615.1 GCA_001603055.1 Victivallales bacterium Lenti_02 | reverse complement strand
AACGGTTCCCCTGCGCGTGCGCAATCCCCACGCCGTCGCGGCCCAAGGCTGGCCGGTCACCTCCGGAATTCCCTTCCCCCAGGGCATGCTGGCCAGCGCGGCCGAAACCCGTCTGCTGCGCGACGGCCAGCCCGTTCCGGCGCAAATCCGCGCCACGGCCCACTGGCCGGACGGTTCGGTGAAATGGCTCCTGCTGACTTTCCTGGCCGACGCTCCCGCCGGAACGGACGCGGCCTATGCCCTGGAATACGGGCGAAATGTGCGGAATGAGACCGCGCCCGCGCGGTTGGCCGAGGTGGTGGACGGAGTGGCCCGGCTGCGCACCGGGGCCGGCGAGTACCGGCTCGCGGGAAACGGCGAGTTGCGGCTGCCGGACGGGCGCGTCTGCGACACCTTCGTCCGGCTGGCCGGCGATGCGGTCCTCGCTCCCGCCGGGCCGGGGCAGGTAACAATCGAGGAGGATGGCCCGGTGCGGGCCGTGGCCCATGCCAGCGTGGATTTGGCCGCGCCGGACGGTCGGACTCTCGGCCTGGACCTGCGCGTCGAAGCCTACGCGGGGACGCCTTTCGTCCGTGTCCATCACAGCTTCACCGTCAAGGGCAAGGACAAATTCACCGACCTCGAGGAGATGCTGTTCCGGGTCCCCGGATTTGGCGACTCGGCCACGGTGCCCGTGGTCGCGGGCGAGGCGCTGACGGTGTCCGGGCGATTGGTTCAGCGCTTCGACGACGAGATCGTGCTGGACGACGCGCCGCGCCAGGCGCGGGTGGTCGGCACGGTCCTGGGCGGCGGGGCCACGGTGGCGCTGCGCGAATTCTGGCAGAACTACCCGAAATCGGTCGAGCTGGCCGACGGCACCCTGCGGCTCGGGCTCTGCCCCGACTTCGCGCCGGGTCTGTACGATGAATTCCCCTTCGAGAAGGAGGGGCACCAGCTCTACTTCTACCTGCTCGGCGGAGTCTACAAATTCCGCTCCGGGATGGCGAAGACCCACGAACTGCTGCTCGGTCCGGCGGGGGCGGGGGACGCCGCCGCTCTGTTCCAGCGTCCGCTTTTGGCCACCACGCCGCCCGAATGGTACTGCGCCAGCCGCGCCTTCTACGACGTGGCCCCCCGCGACCCGGTCCGCTTCAAAGCCTACGAGGCGGCGGTGGACGCCAATGTCGCCGGCTATGCCGAGCAGCGCGAGCGGCAGAAGGACTACGGCCTGATGAACTTCGGCGACTGGTACGGGGAGCGGAGCGTCAACTGGGGCAACATCGAGTACGACACCCAGAACGCCTTCTTCCTCGAATACATCCGCAGCGGCAACGAGGACGCCTTCTTCCTCGGCGACCAGGCCGAACGCCACAACCGGGACATCGACACGGTGCAATGGGCGGCCAATCCCGCCGCCGTCGGCCGGGTCTACATCCACCAGATCGGCCATGTGGGCGGCTACTACGACCAGCCCGTCCCCGGCACGCTTGGCTGGGCCGAGGCCGGATCAAGCGTCAGCCACGCCTGGACCGAGGGGCATTTCAGCCATTATTTCCTGACCGGCGACCCGCGCTCGCTGGCGACGGGCCAAGTCATCGCCGACCAGTTCAACCGGCAGTCGCTGGGCGGCTGGTACGACTTCACCGACGCCCGCGTCCCCGGCTGGCATCTGAAAATCAACGCCGCCGCCTACGCCGCCACCGGCGATCCGGTCTACCTGAACGCCGCCCGCCTCGTCGCCGAGCGGGTGCTCGAACTCCAGGACACGATTCCCAACCCGCTGCCCGAATACCAGCGCGAGCCGGGGCGGGACCACCAGATCGGCGGCTGGTCGCGAATGATGGTGCCCGGCCACTGTCTCTGCACCCCCCGCCACCGGGGAAATGCCGGTTTCATGGTGTCGGTGCTCCTTTCCGGACTCAAATACTACCATGACGTGACCGACGACCCGAGGGTGAAGCAGGCGATCATCGACGGCGCACACTATCTGGTCCGGGAGTGTTATTCCGACGAGGTGCATGGTTTCCGCTACACCTCCTGCCCGAACATGTCCTACCGTCCCGGCGCCAGCCCGCTGATGGTCGAGGGCATCGCCCGCGCCTACCGCTGGACCCGCGATCCCGAACTGCTCGATCCGATTACCGAGGCGCTGGCCTACGGGGCGGGCGGCAACCGTTACGGCAAGGGGTTCAGCCAATACTACCGCATGGCTCCGCGCCTGCTGGCCGACCTCGCCGCCTGCGATCTCGGCCTGACCGAGCGGCGCAGCGCCGCCAGGGTCTTCCCCCCCTTCCGTCCGCCCGAATGGATTGGCCGGGATAGCATCGTCATCCAGGCCGAGGACTTTTCCCGGCAGGGGGGCGGCGAGGGGAAGATTGTGGCCGACCGCCCGGCCTGGGACAAGGTGCTCACCTACTGGCATCAGGACCTGGGCCACTGGTTCGAGTGGACCTGCGAAGTCCCCGCCAACGGGGAATATCACCTGCGCCTCTGCTACGCCTCCGGCTCCCCGGAAACCCGGCGCGACCTGAAAATCGACGGGTCGTTCCCCTTCGCCGGGGCCGACCGCCTGGAGTTCCCCTTCACCGGCAGTTTCGGCATGCAGCCCGACCACTGGCGCATCCGCCGGTTCCTCGACGGCGAACGGGAAATCGCCATCTTCCTGGGGGCCGGCATCCACACCCTGCGGATGAGCAACCTCGGCGACGGCATGGCC
>LVAZ01000614.1 GCA_001603055.1 Victivallales bacterium Lenti_02 | reverse complement strand
CCTTCGCCCTGCGCTGGCAGGCGCCCGGCCAGGGCATCGACCTCCGCCAGAATCCCTATCTCCGCCTCGATCTCCGGACCGGGCGCGACGTCAAAGTCGGGCTGCACGTCGAGATATCGGGCCGTTCCTTCCTCTATCCGCTCACCGCTCCCGCCGAGGGCAACCGGGGGTTCCTCACCCCCGAGTACGAGGCGCGCTCCCCCGAGCTGCTCTACCGCGCCAAGCCCATGACCCTCGACGAGATCAAGCCCCTGCTCCTCAACGGGCGGCACCACAGCACCGAGGTGCGGCTCGATCTGCGCGACGCCATCCGGGGCATGCCCGAACCGCGGCTCACCAGCATCACCGTCGGCAACGCCAGCACGGCGGGCTACCTGCATCTCGGCGCCGGCGGCAACCCCGCCGGCGCCAGCTACACGGTCGGCACGCCGGAATTCCGCCAGTAGGCGGGTCTACGCCCACCAGCGCTGGAGGTTGGCCACGGTCTCGCGGATATCCCGGTTCTGCTCCTCGCCCTCGCGGATTTCGCGCTCGATGACCATCTCGCCGTCGAAGCCGAGCCCCTTCAGCTTGCGCAGGAACTCGGGGAAATTCACCTTGCCGGCGCCCACCTGCACCTCGCGCCCCAGCTCGCGCCCGTTGGTGGGGCAGCAGCCATCCTTCACATGCAGGTTGCGCACGTAGGCCCCGAACACGTCCAGGGCGTCGATCGGATTGCCCTTGCCGTACATCAGCAGGTTCGCCGGATCGAGATTGATGCCCAGATTGCCGGTGCCGATCTCCTCGATCACCCGCAGCAGCACCACCGGCGTCTCCTGTCCCGTCTCGAACCAGAAGCCGACCCCCAGCCCGGCGCAGTGCTCGGCCACCTGCCGGATCGCCTCGACCACGGGCGCATACTCCGGGTCGCTCATGTTCTCGGGAATGAAGCCGCAATGGGTGATGATGGCCGGCGCCCCGATCCACTTGGCGAATTCGGCCCCCTTCTTCAAATCCTCGACCCGCTGGGCGCGCAGACCGGGAGGAACCAGCCCGAGCGTGCTCGGCCCCTCGGTGAAGTTCCAGCGCAGCGGGCCGCCGGAGTATCCCGCCCAGACCGCGCAGACCCGGACCCCCGTGGCGGCGGACTGCGCCACCACCTTCGCCGCCAGCTCGCGCGTCCACCGCGCCGGGTCCCAGTTGGTGAGCTGGCACACCTTCAGACCGAACTGCTGCACATGCGCGAACATCGCGTCCTCGCGGTCCTTGCGCATCCCGTTGACCACACCGATTTCCATGTTCTCACCTTTATGGTTGCTCTGCCGAGATCGCCGGGACACCGCCGGCACCCCGCCAATCTAGCACGGTTCCCGCCGCCCGTCGGCCCCGTTCCCCCGCGTTTCACCCGCCCACCCGATTTTTTGCGAATATCATGGATTCCGTGATGACATGGCTGGCGCGGGGATTACATTATCTTCCCTAACACGGCATCAGGGTTTCCCCCCGCGCAGCCCCTTCAAG
>LVAZ01000613.1 GCA_001603055.1 Victivallales bacterium Lenti_02 | reverse complement strand
TTCTTTATCTCGCCCCCTCAGGGCGAAAAAACCTGTCTCCGTGCCAGACCTGGGGCAACTGCCCCAGGCTATGATTGTGTAGTGCCTCCGGCACAAAAGACCCAGCGCCTCCCTCCACCCCGCCTGCGATGCCAAATCCCGTGACTCGGGCTATAGTCTCCATGTGAACCGCACCGCCGCCCAATACGCGCTCCCGCCCCCTGAGAACTCCCAAATGCCGCCTACCCGCCGGCCAAAAAGAACCGGTCCCCGCCCTTAGCTGCGGACAGATACGCGGCTACAGGAACAGGATGGTTGCCACGATGACGATGTCGTACCGTTCCGTTTTCGTCCTCTGCACTGTACTACTGGCTCTTGCCGCTGGCGGTTGCTTCCGTCTCTTCAATCCAAAAGAGTGTAGCCTGCTTACACGTAAGCGTCAAGCAGCGGCCATAGGGCGAAGGCATCGGAGACGTGCCTCGCCTATACGCTGATGCCCTGCGTCGCCCTGCTCGCCTCGTCCCTGGCTGCCTTCCACTGGTCGGGGAGGAGTTCCTCCAGTCGGCAGGCGGGATGGTCCATGAGACGGCCGAAGAGGTCGGTCAGGTACTCCCAGGGGCGGATGTCCATGGCGCGGCAGGTCTGGACGAGGGAGAGGAGCGCGGCCATGCTGTCGCCGGCGCGGGGACTGCCGACGAAGAGCCAGTTCTTGCGTCCGATGGTGAGCTTGCGGAGGCTGCGCTCGGCGGGGTTGTTGTCCATCCTGAGGTTGGGATCGGCGAGGTAGAGCGTGAAGTTGGCCTCGCGGGGGAGCATGTAGCCGATGGCCTCGGCGGTCTTGGACTTGGGCAGGAGCCCCGGGGCGTGCAGGGCCTCGCGCAGCCGCCGGAAGATCTCCGCGACGATGGGGGTCTCGCGTTCGGTGCGGATGCGCAGGCGCTCCTCGGGGCCGCGCGCCCAGGCGACCCGCTCGTAGAGGAACAGATAGCGCATATGGCGCAGCACCCAGGCGCAGAGGCCGTCGCCGCCGTTCCAGGCGTTCTCGAACTTGCGGCGCGCGTGGGCCCAGCAGGCGGCCCACTGGACGGGCCTGCCCGGGTCGGCGTGCAGCTTCTCGTAGGCGCCAAAGGCGTCGGCATGGATGGTTCCGGCGAAGTGCTCGAGGAAGCCGGCGGGATGCCGGTGGCTCCGGTCCTCGCTGAACTGGTAGATGTGGTAGGGGGGCGCGTTCGGCAGCCCCCCGACGTAGGTCCAGACCCGGGCCTCGCGGCACTTGCCCTTGTCCTGGAGCCTGACCGGGGTGTCGTCGGTGAAGATGCAGCCCTGTCCGAGCGTCCGTTCGACCATCAGCCGGAAGAGCGGGTCCACCCGCTCGCCGCAGGTCGCGAGCACTCCGGCCAGGGCCTGCCGGGTGACCCGGATGCCGCGGCCGGCCAGCTTCTCCTCGATGCGGTACAGGGGCATGTGGAAGGCGAACTTCTCCTCGACCAGGTGGGCGAGGAAGGAGGTGTCGAACTTCGATCCCTCGACGAGCGAGCCGGGCATCGGCTCCTGGACCACGCCCAGGCCCGGCTCGCCGGGAAGGGCGTACTTCGGGCGCACGGTCACCAGCACGTAGTACTCCGCCGCGC
>LVAZ01000612.1 GCA_001603055.1 Victivallales bacterium Lenti_02 | reverse complement strand
CGGTACATGGCCCCGACGCCTGGATCGACGCCACCGCCGAGGAACGCGCCTGGATCGAGGAACTCGGCCTCCCCTGCATCGAGGCCCCCCTTCCTGTCAACCGGGCAACCCCGACCAACTACGCCGAGCTGGTCACCCGCCTGAACACCCTCGCCGCCAACTACCCCGCCATCTGCCGACTCGAACAGATCGGTCTCTCCGTGGACGGGCTCTCCCTGCTTGCCCTGGTCATCTCCGACCACCCCCGAACCGACGAGGACGAGCCCAAGCCCCGCATCGTCGGCGGCATCCACGGCGACGAACGCCTCAGCGTCACCATCCCCGTCCGTCTCGCCGAATGGCTCCTGCAAAACTACGGCGGCACCGACGCCGACGGGCTCCGCGCCACCGCTCTGGTGGACGAACTCGAAATCTGGATTCTCCCCCTCCTCAATCCCGACGGCTACGAGTCCAACACCCGCGCGAACCGCAACGGCATCGACCTCAACCGCAACTTCCCCGACGGTTTCGTGAACGGCATCGCCACCGTCTACGCGGAAGGCGCGCCCGACACCAGCGGCCGCCAGCCGGAAACCGCCGCCTTCATGGCCTGGACCGCCGCCAACCGTTTCACCCTCGGCGCCACCCTCCACACCGGCGCGCAACTGGTCTGCTACCCCTACGGCAACAATGCCGCAGGGACCTCCACCTACAGCGCCTCCCCGGACGACGCGCTCTACGTCGACCTCTCCCAGAGCTACGCGGACAACCACCCCACCATGACCACCATCATCAATTCCTGCGACTGGTACCGCGTCATCGGCGAACTCCCCGACTGGGCCTACCGCTACACCGGCTCCATCGAGATCACCGTCGAACTCGACGTGGCCGCAGCTCCGCCCGAAGAAACCGCCTGGGCCGCCAACCGCGAAGCCCTCCTCGCTTTCCTCGAATACTCCCGCCGGGGGATTCGCGGCATCGTCCGCAACGCCGCCACCGGCCTGCCCCTCTCCGCCGCCATCACCATCGCCGGCAACGAGCGGGAGGTCTACACCAACCCCACCGTCGGCAACTACCACCGTCTGCTCCTGCCCGGAACCTACGATGTCACCGTCGCCGCCGAGGGCTACGCCCCCCAGACCTTCACCGGCGTCGCCGTCGACGGAACCGTCGCCGCCAGGCTCGACGTGGAACTGGAAGCCCTTTCCCCCGCGCACTCCCTCGTCCGCGAATTCGCCACCCTCCTCTTTCTGCCCGAAAACGAGAACACCATCCACCTCCGGGCCCAACTCGACCCGGACAACCTGCCCCATGCCTTCATCGTCTCCGAAACCCTGCCCGACGGCTGGACATATGTCGCCGGCTCGGCCGCCGAACAGGACTCCGGAACCCCCCTTGCCGCCGCCCGGACCGAAGGCAACACCGTCGCCTGGCTCTTCTGGCGGGACGGAATCCGCGACCAGCACTTCTCCTATCGTGCCAACGCCCCCGCCATCCGCGCCGAAACCGCTCTTTTCGGCGGCTCGCTGACCACCCTGGCCGCCGCCCGGACCACCACCGGCAACACCCTCTGGCAGGCACGGACCGAAAACCGCACCATCCTGGCCATCCCCGCCGGCTGGAGCCTCCTCTCCCTCCCCCTCACCCCCGCCGTCAATCCCCTTCCCGGACTCGTCGCCGACCACCAGGTCTCCCTCTGGG
>LVAZ01000113.1 GCA_001603055.1 Victivallales bacterium Lenti_02 | reverse complement strand
AGGGAACCACCAACCCCGTCGCCGCCACCCTCTATCTGGACGACGTGGAACTGGCCCCCCTGCCGGCCGAATAGCCCTTCCCCGATTCCCACTGGGTCCACTGTCCCCGCCGGCCACCGGCCTCACGGCGCCGCCGGGACCACTTCCAGATCATCCAGAAAAACGTCCGCCGTCAAGGCGTTGAAACTGTGCAGCCAGATGCGGCCGTAGCGGGTGTCGGGGGTGGTGCGAAAGGGTTTGGCGAAGGGTTGCCAGTCGCCGGCGGGGCTATCCCCCACGGTGAGGTAGCTCTGCTGCCGTTCCTCGGAGGTCTTCTGCAGGATTTCGTCCCGCCGCCCGAGCAGGCGCACGAACACCCCGACGCCTTCGCCGGAACGGGCCAGCACCATGCCGCGCAGGATGTAGTCGGTGTCGGGTTCGAGCGGGAAACGGTCGGATAGCAGGTCCGAGCCTTTTTCGGGGGAGGCATCGACGATCCGCACGGCGGCCTGGCCGCTGGCGGCCGGTCCGGCGGCGAGGGTGGTCATGCCGCCGTCCTTCGCCAGCCAGCCGAGCAGCCCCTCCTCGAAACCGCCGTTGCGGACGAGGGGCTGGCCGGGGTCCGCCGCCGGAGCGAGCGGGACGATGCGGGTGGTGATCGTCGCCTCGAGGACGGGTTCATCAAGGTCGATACCGAGACGGGTGGCCTGTTTGCCCCGGAGACGGATCGGGTCCGGAAACGTCTCGGGTTTGACGGTGTGGGCGGCCGAAGCCTCGATCTCGACGCGGACCCCTCCCTCGCCGTCCCGGAACACCAGGGAACCTCCGGCCAGTTCGTATTCGCCGACGGTCATGAGGGCGGTGCCGAAAGCCTGCGGGGTGGCGAACTCCACCCGGTCGGTCACGGTCAGCGAGCCCGCGCCCCGGCGGGAGAAGACGAAGGTGCGTTCGAGACGGCGCAGGTCGGGCACTTGGTAGGCCGGGGCCAGGTCGAGCGCGAAGGTGTCGGTTTCGGGGGTGAAGTCCGCGCGGAGCACCGTGGCCCGCGCCGCCGCCCCGGTTGCCTGGAGTTTTCCGGCCACCAGGGGCACGGGGTGGCCGTAGGAATTCAGAATCGGGCTATCGTAGCGGCGGGGGCTGAAGGTGCGGTTGGTGTAGACCTCGGCCCCCACATCGAGAATCGGTGTGCCGAAGGCCGTGGCGACGGTGAAGGAGCCCACATCGTTGTGGTTGTGGTGCTCGGCGTTGTGCCCGCCTTTCATGGCGGCAGCCAGCCGGGCGGTCGAACCGGGGCCGGGACGGCAGACGAGGATTCCCGCCTGCTCGAAATAGCTGCGGGCGGGCAGGCCCGCCGTGCGCTCCGTGGCGGGCGGGGTCTGGCTGGCGGAGTTGGGAAACAGACCGATAAGGCGCTCGTAGAGAGGGCCGGCGGTGCGGGCCATGTCCCCCTGCTCCCAGTCGTCCCGACCCCAGCCCAGACGGCGGCTCATGAAGTGCATGATGAACGGGGTCGGGCGCGTGTCGGGCACGCAGTCGGCGAAGGCGGGCGAGATGCCGTTGTCCAGCTCGATGCGCTCCCCGAACCGGGCCATGTTTTCCAGACTCGGCACGGCGAAGAGATCGAGCCCGCCCCCGGTCGCCTGCCAGAGCGCCTCGCTCAGGACCAGATAGTGGCCGAAGCCGAAGTTCCAGTAGCCGAGCCCCTCGCTGCAGTAGCCGTCCTCGGTGAAGCCCTCCCGGAAATTCCGGACATGCCTTTCGGCCGCCGCCGCGTAGAAGGCCCGCTCGTCGCGGGATTCGAGGACGGTGAGGGCGGTGCCGGTCACGCCCGCCAGGCAGACGGCGTTCCAGTTGTGGGTGGCGGCGATCCACATATCCGGTTTCTGCCCGCCGTCGAGCATCCGGCGGTAGGGGGCGAAGATGCGCTGTTCGAGATTGGCGCGGATGAGCTGCCGGGTGGCGGGGAGGAGACGGTCGCCGAGCAGGTGGTGGGCCAGGGCCATCTCCCAGGCGCGCATCGCCTTGTTCAGGTCGATGTTGTCGCTGCGGCCGTCCCAGTTGTCGAGGGACTGCTGTTTGCGCACGGGCACGATCCAGGTGTTTTCCCGGCAAAGCTCTCCGATCAGCTCTTCGAGGCGGGGCAGGAACCGTCCCTGGTCCTCGCAGCATTCGGCGATGACCAGCGAGGCGAGTGCGCCGGGCCGTCGCGCGTAGTAGAAATTGTGGTCCGCCCGGCTCCCCGAGGCGACGATCCCCTTGTAGATTTCCTCGGTGAACGGGGGAATCGGCTCGCCAAGAATGCGCTCGGCGGACCGCACCGCGCTCCGGCCCGCCTCGCTCGCGGCCACCGCCTGCCAGGCATCGCGCTCGCCGACGGGTTGGCCGAAGGTGCCCGGCTCCTCCCGCAGCATGGCGGCAATCTCCCGGACCCGCCCCGGCTCGGGCAGGAGACTGGGTTTCTCCTGGCCGTCGGCAAGGTGGCTGCCAACGGCCAGCGAGGCGACGAGTAGGATGTTCTCGAAGGAACGCATGGTTCTCCCCTGTGCGGATTCTCGGTTAGTGCAGGCTGGCCTGGCGCACCGTGCGGACCTGGACGGGGCCGAAGAGGCCGGCAAGGAGCGGCTGGTCCTCCCTGGTCCAGTGGTGCCAGGTGGTGAAGGTGCGGCGGCCGGTGGGGCTGGGCTTGCCCTCGAGCAGCCACTCGGGCCAGCCGACGAGTTCCTTGCCCTTCCACTCGCGGTCCTCGGGCAACTGCTCGTCGCCGATCAGCCGGTTCACCCAGAGATTGGTGACTTTCACCGTCAGGGTGTTGTCCCCGGCGCGGAGGGCGTCGGTCACATCCACCCGGAAGGGGGGCTTCCAGAGCACACCGAGATTCTGGCCGTTCAGCTCGATTTCGGCGAGGTTGCGCAGGTCCCCGAGATCGAGGACGTAGCGGTCGCCAGCCGGTTTTCCGGCGGTCCAGGCGAAGGACTTGGTGTAGGTGGCCGTGCCGGAGAAATACTTCACGCCCTCGTCCGCGTGCTCGGTCCAGGAAATCAGCTTGTCGAGAGCGACGCTGGCGGGCGCGCCCCAGTTCGGGGGGAAGGCCAGTTGCCAGACCCCCTCGATCCCGACGGCGGGCGGCAGGTCTGCGACCTCGGCCCTGCGCGTCTGGCCCGAGGCCAGGTCCACCTCGAAGGTGCCGTTTTTCCAGACCCGCAGATCGAGGCTGCCGTCGGTGCCCACCACCAGTTCGCAGGCGGGGACGGGGACCAGTTGCTGGGTTTCCTCGGGAAGAATCAGCATCGCGTTCTCCCGCACCCGCACCTGTTTGACCTGGCCGCGGTACTCGTACTCCACCCGCAGTTCCTTGAACACCAGATGGGCGGGGTCCTTCCCGGCCAGCGCGTTGTCCGCCCGCACGGCCAAAGCGCCGTCCTTGACCAGACCGCCCAGCTTGGCGGTGAGGTCGACGACCTGTTCGGGGGGTGCGGCGGGGACTTCGTCGACCAGACCGTAGACCGCCTTGACGACTTCCGCCCCTTCCGGAATTACCGCCGTCTGGTTCTCGCCCACCCGCACGCTGCCTTTTTCGCCGTTCAGCAGGAAGTCGATCTTCAGTTCCTTCACCACGTTCGGGGCGGGATCGCCGGCCAGGGAATTGCTCGCCGCGATCCGGCGGTTGCCGCCCTTGACGGCGTTTTTGACGACGGCGGTCACGTCCACCCAGTCGACGGCGGCCTCCTCGCCGAAGACGCCGTATGTCGCCTTCAGAATCTTCAGTTCGTAGACGATTTTGGGGGCCGCGTCCGCGACCGTGCTGCGCAGGGCGACGGCGTGGTCCCCGGCGGCGGGTTGCCGGAAGACCACGAAGACCGAGCCCGCCGGGTCGAAGCGTAGGGGGAGGATAGTGAGGCCGTCCCGTTCTGAATACACGGGGGCGCGCTCCGTCGCGCCGGTGTCGGGATGCCAGAGTTCCGGCACCTTGCCCGCGACCCGGAAGACGCATTCGACCTCGTCGGCCACGGTCTTCTGGCTCGCCACGAAATAAATGTCCGCGCCGTCCACCTGCCGGTGGATATAGGTCACCCTGGCCCCTTCGGTCAGACAGAGGAAATCCGGCTTCACGCCCAGGGCGGCGAGGGCCTCGGTGGGGGACTGGTCGCGCACCCCTTCGGCCCAGATTTGGTCCGCCAGCATCTTCACCTCATGGTCGCATTCGGGATAGCCGGCCAGACTGGGGGACTGTTCCGGTTTCGGGCCGACGATGGTCGCGCCCGCCCTGGCCAGTTCGCCGATTTTGCGCAGCACGGCGGGGGTCATGGTCTTCGCGTTCGGCAGGGCGAGGATGCGGTAGCTCATGCCGGAGGGGAGGACGATGCGCCCGTCCCGCACGGTCATCTGCATGACCGCGCCGGTGTCGCAGCCGTCGTAGTCGTAGCCCTTGGGCAGGCCGCCGCCGCGCAGGCTGTTCGGCGCGTCCTCGCCGCTGTAGAAGCAGACATCGGCCACGAACAGCCCCTGCTGGAGCAGGTACTGGCAGCGGGCCTGATAGGCCAGCCAGTTTTTGCCCTGCTCCCACCAGGTGTTGGTGCGGTCGAAATGGGTTCCCCACTGGCCCATGGTCATGCCGGGGAGACGGTCGAGCCAGGGCTGGTGGGCGTAGCGGTGGTAGATGATGCGGTTCACCCCCGCGCAGTAGGCGGCGTCGCCCTGGGCCTTGAGGGAATAGGGATGCTGCTGCCAGCGCCCGGCCTCGGGCGAGGCGGTGAAGGCCTCCGCGCCCACGAATTTCCGGCCGTACACATGGGCCACCGAGGCCGCCAGCTTGGCGTTGCCCGGATTGGTGCCGCTGCCCACCCAGAACTCGCTCATCGGAATGTCGCAGAAACTGCCGAACTGGAGATCGTCGAAGGGGCCGTCCCCGTAGGGTTCGAGGGAGTACTGCAAACCGGCGCGGCGGGCCATCTCGGCGAACTGGCCCGAGTAGTTCTCCGCGAACAGGTCGGCGATGGTCCGCCGCAGGTCCCAGAGAAACCGTTCGGTGACTTCCTGGCTATCCACCACCCGGCCCGTGAAGGCGGGCAGGAAGGGGGTGATGTCGTAGCCCCGGCGCTGGCGGAATTCCTCGGCGAAGCCCTGGGTCCAGTTCTGGCAGCCCACCTCGTAGCTGTCGATCAGCACGTTGTTGAGGCCGGACTCGACCTTGCCGGCCAGCGGTCCCAGCTCGGCCAGAACCGGCCCCATCATGCCGTCCCAGTGGGCCTGGGCGGCGGCCTTGCTCAGCTTGTCGCATTCGAGGCCGGTGCCGGCGGCGGGGGCGGGATGGTTGCGGCGGCCGTTGGGAGTGTAGCCCAGGCGCAGAATGGTCCAGTCGCCCGCCGGCATGTCCCAGGCCAGTTGGCCGTCGGCCCCCAGGCGGCTGGTGAGATCGACGATCCGCCCGCGCGGGACCACCGCCGCCGGGTCCAGCTCCCCGACCGGCTCGTCCCGGCGGAAGCCCTCGCGGGTGAGGAAGATTTTCCCCGCCAGCGAGCTGATGCCGATTTTCCGCGAGAAGTCCACCTCGCCGATCCGCAGGCGCTTCACCTGGCTGTCGACCGAGACGAAAACCAGCCGGTAGAAGCGGGCCGTGGTCGGCGCGAAGGAGAAGGTGCGCACCTCGCCGCCGCGGCCGAGCGTGAAATCCTGGAGGCTGCGGAAGGTCTCGCCGTCGTCGGAGACCTCGATCCGGCCCCGGCAGCCGCGCAGGTCGCCGCCGGGGGTCAGCACCAGCGTCCGCGCCGCGTAGGGCTCCGCGAAGGCGAGCTGGATGAAGGCCGGCGCGCCCTGCCGGGGGCTGACCAACTGGACCGCCGTGCCGGGATTGCCGTCCGCCACGGACTGCGGATCGCCGGTTCCCCGGCTCGTCGTCACCTGCGGCGCGGCGTCGCGCATGGTGGACAGTTCGCCGACCGGCGTGGGGAAGGCGAGGACGGCAATGTCGCGGTAGAAATCCAGATTGACGCGCGGCTGGGGCAGGGCGCCCTCGAACCGGGCCGGTCCCTGCGTCCGGATTTCGCGGGTGACCACGATCTTCATGCCGTTCTCGGGGGTGTTCCAGGGGCCGCCGCTGCTCGACCAGCCCGCGCAGTTGTGGATGCACAGCTCGAGGCCCAGCCGCCGGGCCTCGCTGGCCGCATGCTTCACCAGCGCCAGCCACTCGGGGCTGTTGAACACCACCGGCCCTTCCGGAATGCCGCAATGGGCGTTGAAAATCTGGGCGCCGCCGACCCCGGCCCGCGCCATCGCCTCGAGGTCCGCCGTGATCCCCTCGCGGGTCACGTTCCCGTTCATCCAGTGCCACCAGGTGTGGGGCCGGGCCGACGCGGGCGGCTGGACGAACTCCCGCTCCAGCTCCGCCGCCCGGATTCCCAGACCCAAGCCGATTCCCAACACCGCCAACGCCACGCCGACAAGCCGGATACGCATCGCGGGAACTCCTCAAGCCGAAGGATGAATCGTGCCAACCCCACAACCTTACTTGAAGGCAGTCGGTTCCGCAAGGAGTTAAGCCCCGTTGGCGTTCAACCATTGACACGGGGCGGAGCGGGGGCCATACTTTGGCGCGTTCCCCATTCCATTCCGGAGCCCCCCCCCATGAGCCGCGACCTCGCCCGCAACGCCATCCACCTGCGTCCGAATCCGCGCATCGCCCATACCGAGTACTCCGTCTCGACCTACCACGAGGGGGTGCTCGACGCCGTCCTCGGGACCCGCGTCTCCAAGGGCGAGGACGCCCGGCGGCTGCACGACGCCTGGGACATCGATTTCCTCTTCGGGGTGAACGACGGGCCGGTGGGCTGGGGCCAGCGCGGCCGGGTCAGCGACATGGGCCACGCGGACTACGCGGAGAACGGCAGCGACCGGCGCGAGCACACGGCCTGCCCCTTCACCGATCCCGAGGAAGTCCTCGAGTTCCACGCGGTCAAGGAATACGGCCTCCCCGGCTTCGCCGAGCTGGTCCGCTTCTACGAGGACAGCTACCAGCGCAGCCTCGCCGCCAATCCCAACCAGCTCTGCACCGGCGGCTACTACAAATCCATCATTTCCGGCGCCATCCAGACCTTCGGCTGGGACATGCTGCTGCTGGCGGCGGCGGACCCCGAGCGCTTCGCCAAGGTCCTCGCCAGTTTTCGCGACCTCACCATGCACCACGTCAAAGCCTGGGCCGAAACCTCGATCGAGGTCTTCATCCAGCACGACGACTTCGTCTGGACCGAAGGCCCCTTCGTCCATCCCGACTTCTACCGCCGCGTCATCATTCCCTTCTACGGCGAGTTCTGGAACGTGCTGCACCGGGCCGGGAAGAAGGTCCTCTTCTGCAGCGACGGGCGCTTCGACATGTTCATGCCCGACCTGGCCAGGCAGGGGGCGGACGGCTTCATCTTCGAGCCGATGAACCCCTTCGCCCAAGTGGTGCGGAACTTCGGCGCCACCCACTGCCTGGTGGGCAGCGCGGTGGACTGCCGGACCATGACCTTCGGCACCTGGGAGAAGGTGAAGGCCGAGATGGACGAGACCCTCGCCCTGGCCAAGGACTGCGCCGGCCTCATCTGGGCCGTCGGCAACCACATGCCCGCCAACATCCCCACCGACATCTGCCTGAAATACATGGACTACCTCCGCGCCAACTGGAGCCGCTAACGGCGGTTCCGGACGGTCCGCGCGGGGTCAGGGGGACTCCTTGGGCTCGTCGAACATGGCCATCATGTCGGCGAAGAACTTGGTGGTGGTCTCCTTCGAGGCCGGGGCCAGGGCGGTGCGGGGGGTGCAGAGGCGGACCAGCTCCTCGGGAATCTCGTCGAGGAAGGGGGAGGGGCGCTGGCGCATGGTCTGGCCGCGGGCGCGGCGCTTTTCCGCGTGGCTGAGGACCAGCTCCCGCTGGGCGCGGGTGATGGCCACGTAGAACAGACGGCGCTCCTCGGGGAGATTGCCCTCGTCCACCGCCATGCGGTGGGGGAAAAGCCCGTTCTCCATGCCCACAACCAGGACCAGCGGGAATTCGAGCCCTTTGGCGGCGTGGACGGTCATCAGGGTCGCCCGCGCCTCGCCGTCGGTCGTCTTGTCCTCCTTGTCCTGGGCATCGAGCAGGGCGAAGGATTCGAGGAAGCCGGCCAGGGTGCAGGCCGGGCCGTTGCGCTGCTCGAACTCGGCCAGGGCGTTGAGGAATTCGAGGACGTTCTCGCGCCGCTTGAGCGCGTCCTCCTTGGGCTTGTACATCCGGCCCAGCCCGTCGATGTAGTCCACGCTGCGGAAGAAGCGCTCCGCCTTGGCGGCCAGGCCGCCGGGTGTCGCGAAATCCCGCCGGGCCTCCTCCAGATGGGCGTGGAAGGCCCGCGCCGCCCCCTCGCCGCCGCCCGCCAGCCGGTTGAGGAACTCCTCGTGGACGAGGAGGGACTGGAGCGGGCGGCCGAGCATCTTGCCCAGGTCGCGCAGGCGGTCGATGGAAACGTCGCCGATGCCGCGCGGCGGCACGTTGAGCACGCGCAGCAGGCCATGGTCGTCGCGCGGGTTGGCCACCGTCTGCAGCAGGCTCACCGCATCGAGGATTTCCTTGCGCTGGTAGAAGGAGTTGGACCCCACCAGGGCGTAGGGAATGCGCGCCTGGCGGAGGGCGTTCTCGAGGGCGCGGGACTGGTGGTTCGAGCGGAACAGCACCGCCATGTCCCGGTAGCCGAAGCGGCCGGTCAGAAAGCGCTCGTGCAAGAAGTCGGCGACGAACTTCGCCTCGTCCTCCTCGTCGTCGGCCCGCACGCAGAGCAGCTCCTCGCCCTTGGCCTGCTCGGACCAGAGGCGCTTGTCGTGGCGCTGGGGGTTGTGGGCGATGACGGCGTTGGCCGCGTTGAGGATGGTCGAGGTGGAACGGTAGTTCTGTTCGAGGCGGATGACCTGGGCGCCGGGGAACTGCTGGGCGAACTCGAGGATGTTGCCCACGTCGGCCCCGCGCCAGCCGTAGATGGACTGGTCGTCGTCGCCCACCACGCAGAGATTCGCCCGCTCGCCCGCCAGGGTGGCGACGAGCTGGAACTGCACCGAGTTGGTGTCCTGGTACTCGTCCACCATCAGGTACTGGTACTGCTCGCGGTGTTTGGCCAGCAGCTCGGGATGCTCGCGCCAGAGCCGGTGGACCAGGCCCAGCAGATCGTCGAAGTCCACCTGGTCCATCTGCCGCAGACGGCGCTGGTAGGTCTCGTAGACCTCGGCCAGCTCGCCGGCGAAGATGTAGGCGTACTCGGCCACGTCGGCGGGCTCGTGCATGGCGGCCTTGGCCTTGCTGATGAGGGCCAGCCACAACCCCGGGTCGCGCCCGTCGCCCACCAGGCCCAGCTCGGCCATGACCGTGCGGATCAGGCCCTTCTGGTAGCCCTCGCCGGCGATCGAGAAGCTGGCGCTGTAGCCGAGCAGCGGGATGTGGCGGCGCAGAATGCGCAGGCAGAACGAGTGGAAGGTGCCGATGGTCACCGCCTCCGCGTCCTGGCGGCCCAGCAGTTCCGCCACCCGCTCGCGCATCTCCCGCGCCGCCTTGTTGGTGAAGGTCATCGCCAGAATGTGCTTGGCCTCGACCCCGGTCGCGATCAGGTGCGCGATGCGGTGGGTCACCACCCGCGTCTTCCCGGTTCCCGCCCCCGCCAGCAGCAGCACCGGCCCCTGCGTGGCCAGCACCCCCGCCCGCTGCTGCGGGTTGAGACCGGCTAGATTGGGGGCGCGGCGGGCGGGCGGCATGCGGGCTCCTGGAGACAGGCGGGGTTGCACGGGCTAATCTACCCGCATGCAGGCCCCCCGGCCAGACCCCGCCCGCCGCTTTTTCCTTTGGAACACAGTTGCGTCCCAGCGCTTGCGACCGTATATTCTTTGCTCTTTTGCGGAAAACTCGTTTCGGGTTGGTAGCTCAGTCGGCAGAGCAACGGCCTTTTAAGCCGTTGGTCCCGGGTTCGAGTCCCGGCCAACCCACCAACCCTTCCACCCGACGGGATGCGCGAAACCCGGACGATAGACAGCGCGAGGTGATCCGATGAGCAAGGTTTGTGAAATCTGCGGCAAGGGCAGGCACGTGGGCGGTTCCATCACCCGGCGCGGTTTGGCCGTGAAGAAGGGTGGTATCGGTATGCACGTGGTCAAGAACGTCAAGCGCACCTTCGGCGCCAACATCCAGAAGGTCCGCGCCCGCGTCAACGGCGGCACCAAGCAGGTCCGCGTCTGCACCTGCTGCATCCGCTCGAACCGCATCGAGAAGGCCTAGTCGGCCCGCCCGATTCCGCAACGGGGACGGTCCCGGCCACCGGGCCGCCGCCGCCTCCGGAGAGCCCCATGGCACGGCATCCCCTGACCGACTTGTCGCCCCGGAACCTGTTGACCGCCCCGAGCATCCTCGCGGCGGATTTCGCGCGCCTCGGCGAGGAAATCCGCACCGTGGACACCGCCGGGGCGGATATGATCCACGTGGACATCATGGACGGCCACTTCGTGCCGAACCTCTCCATCGGCCCGCCGGTGGTCCAGGCCATCCGCCCGGTCACCGGCCTGCCCCTCGATGTCCACCTGATGCTGACCGATCCGGGCCGCTACGTCCCCGCCTTCCTGGCGGCCGGGGCCGACCACATCACCATCCATGTCGAGAGCGAGGGCGACCTCCACGCCATCCTCGGCGCCATCCGCGCGGCCGGCTGCTCGACCGGCATCACCCTGCGGCCCGGCACCCCCGCCGAGGCCCTGGAACCCTACCTGGCCGAAGTGGACATGGTCCTGGTCATGACCGTCGAGCCCGGCTTCGGCGGCCAGTCCTTCCGGGCCGACCAAGTGCCCAAAATCCGCGCGCTCCGCGAGCGTCTCGACGCCCTCGGCCGCCCGGTCCACCTCGAGGTGGACGGGGGGCTGAACCTCGAGACTTCCCGGACGGTGGTGGCGGCCGGCGCCAATGTCCTCGTCGCCGGCAACAGTGTCTTCCGCGCTCCCGAGGGAGCCGCCCGCGCCCTGGCCGGGCTGCGCGCCCTCGCCCGTACCTGACCCCGACCGCACACACCCCGTCTTGCCAAACGCGAGCCGTCTCCTTATGGTACGGTTTCCCCAGGCCCGACGGCGAACCCAGCGAAAGGCTCCATCCATGCTGTTCCAACACATCAACCGCCATGCCGACAAGCACCGGAAGAGAGTGTACCTGGTGTTGGTGGTCATCATTGGTCTGTCCTTCGTGGTCTGGGTGACTCCGCGCGGCTGCGACGACCTCAGCGGACCGAACGCCAACCGGCGGATCGGCAAGGTGTTCGGCAAGCCCGTCACCCAGGGCGAATTCCTCAGCGCCAGCCGGCGCGCCAATCTCGGCAACTACATCAGCACGGGCCAATTCCTCGGCAGCGGCAACAGCGAGGAGCAGCTCCGGGCCCTGACCATGCAGCGCCTCATGGCCATGCGCGAAGCGCGCCGCCTGGGGATCGACGCGGTCTCCCCCCAGGAATTCCAGGCCTTCGTCAAGAAGCAGTTCACCCAGAACGGCGCCTTCGACGCCGAGCTGCTCGCCAATTTCCGCAACTACGCCACCCGCAGCCTGGGCATGACCGGCGCGGAGTTCGACCTTGCCTTCCAGGAGAACATCGTCGTCGCCCGCCTCGAGGAACGCGCCACCGCCGGCCTTGTCGTCAGCCCCGCCGAAATCCGCGACGCCTTCGACAAGGACCACGAGACCTTCACCGTCACCTACGCCGAGGTGAAAATCGACGCCGCCGCCAAGGGCAATCCGACCGACGCCGAACTCGAAGCCTATTTCGCCGCAAACCGCCAGAACCTGCGCCTGCCCGAGGGCAAGATCGCCCGCGTCGCCTCCCTGGCGTTCCCCGCCGACCTCGCGGCGGTCGAAGTCACCGAGGAGAAAATCAAGGAGCAATACGAGCGCCTGAAGGAAGATCTCTACAAGGAGAAGAGCCTGGACGAGGTCCGCGCGGAAATCCGCGAGCGCCTGGCCCGGACCGAAGCCCGGGGCATGACCTCGACCAAGGTGCGCCTCTTCCTCGACGAACTGGCCAACCGCCCCGAGGGCGAGACCCACGAAGCCCTGCTCGAACGCTTCGCCACCCTGGCCGAATCCTACGGCGCCACCATCTCGGAAACCCCCGCCGTCCTTCCCACCGACATCACGGTCCCCGGCTTCGAGGGGTTCCGTTCCCTCGGCGTCTTCATGCGCAGCCTCAACCCGGATGCCCCCATTGCCGCCAGCCCCCTGCCCGGCACGGACCAGTTCGCCCTGCTCGTGCTCAAGGAAGTCGTCCCCGGCCAGGCTCCCGAAACCCTCGACCAGGTCCGCGACCAGATCGTCGAGGCCGTCCTCAATGAAAAGGGCAAAGCCTTCTTCACCGAGAACATCCTGCCCAAGGCCGGCGAAGTGGCGGGGCTGCGGAGCAGCGACGAGCTGATCCTCAAGGCGTGGGAAGCGGTGAAGAACCAAAGCCGCGAGGAGCAGTACCGGGTCTACATGGAGACGATGTCCTTCGTCAACCGCTTTGTCGAGCCCGGCTTCAAGCCCGAGCAGCGCACCGCCTGGATCGCCGAATTCCGTTCGGCCGACGTGATCGACCAGGCCGCCGCCAAAATCACCGATGCCAAGGTTGACGAGTTCTACAAGAGCAACTCCGAATACCACCGGCCGGAATCCCGCGTCAGCCAGATTCTCGTCACGGTTCCCCCCGATGCGGACGACGAAATCCGCGCGGCCCGGCGCAAGCTGGCCGAAGAGCTGCTCGCCCGCGTCCGCGAAACGGGCGAAGCCTTCGCGGAGGTCGCCCGCACCGGGTCCCAGGACCGGGCCAGCAGCGCCAAGGACGGCGATCTGGGCTATGCCCCCGTCGGCCAGCGGCCCCAGGAATACGAGGAGGCCATCGCCAAGCTCGAAATCGGCGAAATGAGCGACATCGTCGAGACCCGCACCGGTTTCGCCATCCTCATGCTCACCGACCGCCGGAACGAACGCCCCTTCGACGAAGACCTCGCCAAGGACATCCGCAGCCGCCTCGAAGACCAGGAGGCCCGGCTCATCATCCAGGAACAGGCCGCGGATTTCGCCGACGAGGTGGCCGCCGCCTTCGCGAATATCGCGGCCGACAGCGACGCGGCCCGCCTCGAAGCCAGCCGCAAACTGTTCGCCGAACTCGCCGCGCAGAAGAGCATCGAGCTGATCAAGGTGGACACCCCCTTCGCCCAGAACGAGAGCCTGGGGCGGCCAATCGGCTCGCAGCCCGAGCTTGCCAAGGCCATTTTCCAGCTTGACCCCAGCCTGCCCTTCACCGCCGCCGTCGACGGCAAAACCCGTCTGTACGTGGCCATGCTCGACAGCGTCGATCCCGGCCGCCTCTACGATCTGGAGAAGGAAGCGGAAATCGTCCTGCCCAAGCTGCGCCAGGCGGCGCGCCAGGAAATCGCCCGCGAAGCCGCCCGCGCCGAAGCCAGCGCCCTGCGCGAGGCGTGGCTGGCCGCCCTGGCCGAAGGCAAGACCCTGGACAAGCTGGCCGAAGTCGAACTCAAAACCACCGCCCCCTTCAGCAAAATGGCCCCGGACTATTCGCTGCCCAACCAACAGGAAGTCGCGAAAGCGATTGCCGCCCACACCTCCGGCACCATGCTCGATCCGATCGAGCACGACGGCGGCTTCATGGTCGTCCGCCTCGACGCGCGGACCCTGCCCGCCGAGGACGCCTTCACCCAGGAGGCCAGGGAGCAGCAGGAACGCCAGTTGTTCTGGGCCAAGGCCTCGGCGGCCCTCGATGCCTACTACAAGAACCTCGAGGCGCAGGCCGGGCTCGAACTCTTCGGCCAGCCCTTCTCCCTCCGCTAGGATGCGCCTTCGCCGGTCCGGACCGGAACCGCCGCGATGATCTCCCAGCCGCAAAACCCGCTCGCCCTCGCCCTCGTCCAGATGGCCTCGCAACCCGATCCCCGGACGAATCTGGCGACGGTGCGGCGGGTGCTGGGAGACCACACCGCCCCGGAGGACCTCGCGGTCTTCCCCGAGTGCGCCCTCTGCCTCGGCCGGGGGCAAACCGTCCGGGCCACCGCGCAACCGGCGGCGGCGACCGTTGCCGAACTCGGTGCGCTCTGCCGGGAAACCGCCCGCGCCGCCCTCTTCGGCGGCGTCGCGGTGCGCGACGGCGACCGCATTTTCAACCGCGCCCTGCTCTTCGCGGCGGACGGCGGACTCCTCGCCCACTACGACAAGATGCACCTCTTCCGCCTCGATCCGGACACCCCTTCCGGCATCGACGAGTCCCGCACCTACGCGGCGGGAGACAAGCCGGTAACCGCCGACTATTGCGGCTGGCACCTCGGCCTCAGCATCTGCTACGATCTGCGCTTCCCCGAGCTGTTCCGCGCCTGGGGGCCGGTGGACCTCGCGGTCTGCACCGCCGCCTTCACCGCCGGCACCGGGCTCGCCCACTGGGAAGTGCTCCTCCGCGCCCGCGCCATCGAAAACCAATGCTATGTGGCCGCCGCCGCCCAGTGCGGCAGCAACGCCGAAACCGGCGTCGAACACTACGGCAACAGCCTGCTCGCCGACCCCTGGGGCCAAATCCGCGCCCAGGCGGGCGACGGCGAGGGCGTTCTCCGCGTCACCCTCGAACCCGAGCGCATCCGCGAAGTCCGCCAGCGTCTCCCCGCCCTCGACCACCGCCTGCCCCTGTGAGTGGCCGGAGCATCATGGTAATCAACTATATAACTTTGATTTTCCGGTGGCCGTATACCGCAGCAGCGCCTGCGGGTCCTCCCCAGCCTTCGCGAGAGCGGCGGCCAGATGTTCGCCAAAATGGTCCATGTCTTCGGCATCGTCGTGCATGTGCCCGAAGTGCTGGCGCACCCATTTCCAGACCTTCTCCGTGGGATTCAGCCACGGCGAATAGGT
>LVAZ01000611.1 GCA_001603055.1 Victivallales bacterium Lenti_02 | reverse complement strand
CACACCAAGATCGTCGCCTCCCACGATCTCGACATGATTCTCGCCCTCTGCCCGCGAACCATCGTCCTCCACCAGGGATCGGTAGCGGCGGACGGACCCACCGCCACCCTGCTGGCCGACCGCGACCTCCTTGCCCGTTGCGGCCTTGAACTCCCTCTGGGAGTCCAGGCCTGTCCAATCTGCGGGGCCAGCCCGGGCGCTTCCGTCCTGCCGTAGGAAACAACCGGACCGGAGCGGGCGGCGAAGCAGCGGCTACCCGCCGCCGGGCCGCCTCAGCCCACCACCGCGAAGCGCGTCTCGTAGAACTCCCGCGCCGCCGCCTGCGTCTCGCGCACCCGGGGGCGGATGTCCCCCATGTGGTCCAGCAGCAGCCGGGTCAGCCGCCGGTCCAGCTTGTCGTCCTCCGCCATGCCCGCCAGCACCTTGGCGATCCGGCCGCTGTCCATGGCCGGACGGTAGGGGCGGTCCTCCGCCAGCGCGGTGAAGGTGTCGGCCACCGCCATGACGCGCGCGCCGGTGTCGAGACTCTCCCGGTCGAGGCGGAAGGGATAGCCCTTGCCGTCGAGCCGCTCGTGGTGGAAGGCCGCCCACTGCGGCACCTGGCGCAGCCCGCCGATGGTGTCGAGGATCGTGAAGGTGTAGTAGGTGTGCTGCTTCATGATCTGGAACTCGCCGGCGGTGAGCCCCCCCTGTTTTTCCAGAATCCGGTTCGGAATCGCCAGCTTGCCCAGATCGTGCACGTCGCCCGCCACCTGCATCAGGCGCAGTTCCGGCTCGGTCATCCCGAGGATCGTGGCCAGCAGCACCGCGCTCTGCGCCACCCCCGAGGAATGGGTCGAGGTGAAGCGCGAGCGGAAATCCACGATGTCCCGGAACACCCCGGAAATCTCCAGCAGCGAGGCCATGCCCACCTGCTGGGAATAGATCGGCCCCTCGTGGAGCAGCGTCGAGTAGAGCCGCCGCGAGCGCAGCGTCAGCCAGAACTCCTCCGCCTCCGAGGTGGCCAGGAAAGCCCCCGCCACGTCCGGCAGCACCGTGGCCGGGGCGAGGGTCCGCACCTTGTTCCGCACCCCCTCGCTCTGCAGCAGGATGTGGACATCCCGGTCCAGCGACCGGTCCACCAGGTCTGCCAGCAGGAGAATCTGGGCGAGCAGGAAATCCTCCGTCCGCGCCGCCCCGCCCCATTCCTCCAGCGGCCGGTGATGATGGCGCACCACGGGGGCCAGACCGCGCAGCAGGGCCGCCTGATCGAGCAGCACGGCCCCCCGGATGCAGTGGATTTCCGGCTCGCGCTCCTCGTTCGCCAGCAGCCGCTCCTGCTCCTCCACCGAAATCGCCCCCAGATCATGCAGCAGGGCCGCCGCCACCAGCCGTCCCATCGGCCCCGGCTCCAGACCCAGGCCACGCCCCGTCCGCCACGCCACGAAGGCCGTGCGGATGCCGTGCGACGCCAGATCGGGCAGGGCCAGATTCATCGCGTCCGAAAGCGACAGGAGCAGATTCCCGAAGTTCACATTCACATCTTGCTGCATGGGCCGTGTCCGTGCTGAGTTCTGGGCGCTTCCGTCGCGGCCCTGTCTCTTCGTCCCGGCTGGAAAATACTCCGCCCCCGCCCCGGCGCAACCGGATTCCCCGAAACGAAACAGCCCCGGAAGGGGGATTCCGAGGCTGAATCAGAGGGAATATCCTGGAGCCAGCGGTGGGAATTGAACCCACGACCTGCTCATTACGAGTGAGCTGCTCTACCTCTGAGCTACGCTGGCCGGAACGGAAAAGCAGGACGGTAAGATAAAGGCGGGGAGGCCCGATACAAGCGGAAAGCGGGATTCCGGCCCCGCCGGGACGGGCCTAGAGACGGTAGAAATCCTCCCAGCCCGGCCGGGGGGGCGGGCCGGCGAGCATCCGGTCGGCCAGCTCGTGGTTGGTGATCCGTTTGGTCCGGGGGTCGAAGAGCAGTTTGCCGCCGAAGCGCTGGGCGAGGACGCCGAGCTGGAACACCTGGGTCAGCGGGCCGGCCACGGCGAAGTTCGAGCGGGTCTTCTCCTCGCCCTTGCAGGCCAGCAGGAAGTTCTGCATGTGGTTCGAGTTCTTGCCCCGGGTGCGGGGCAACTGCTCGGCCAGATCCTTCATCCTCTGCTCGGGGATGATGCGCAGGGCGCTGCCGTGGGTGGTGCCCTTGAAGACCAGTTCCTTGCTGTAGATGATCTTGCCGCATTTCTCGATCTCGCGCCCCTCCTCGAGTTCGGGGGGACGCGGGGGCAGGTTGCCGACCCCGTCGTACCAGGTGATGTCGACGGGGGGCTTGTCGCCGCGGGCGGGGAAGTGGAAGCGGATGGTGCTGGCCAGGGGGAAGACGAGGTTCTTGGCTCCGTCCCGGCGCAGGGCCTCGATCTCGGTGGGCAGGCCCAGCTCGAGGAAGCGGTGGACGGTGTCGAGGGTGTGCGGGCCCCAGTCGCCGAAGGCGCCGTTGCCGTAGTCGAACCAGCCGCGCCAGTTGCCGTTGGCGAGGTACTTGCTGTAGGGCTGCTCGGGGCCGACGCCGAGCCAGCGGTCCCAGTCGAAGGTTTCGGGGCAGGTCTCGTCGGTGGGATAGGCGTCGAAATCCCAGCCGTGCCAGCGGCGCTTGTCGTTCATGTAGGCGTCCACCCGGGTGACATCCTTGATGATGCCCGCCTCGACCCATTCCTTGAACTGGAAGTAGTTGGCGCCGGAATGGCCCTGGTTGCCCATCTGGGCGGCGACCCCGTGGCGCTGTTCGGCAGCGATCAGCAGCTCGGTCTCGCGGAAGGTGTTAGCCAGGGGCTTCTCGACGTAGACATGCTTGCCGAGGGACATGGCGAGCATGGCGACCGGGAAATGGGAATGGTCGGGCACGCAGATCAGGGCGGCGTCGATCTGGTCCGCCATCTCGGCGAAAAGTTTCCGGAAGTCGGTGTACGCCTTGGCGTCCGGGTTGAGGCCGCGGATTTCCGCCGTGCGCTTGCTGGTGTCCACGTCGCAGAGCGCCACGATGTTGGCCAGACTGGTGCCGGCCAGCCACTTGCAGTCCCCGGCTCCCTGCCCGCCGATGCCGATGCAGGCCACGTTGACCTTCTCGTTGGCGCCGAGCACGCGATGGGGGATCAGCGAATAGGCCACGCTGGCCGCGAGGGCCTTGGTGAACTGCCGACGGGTGGCGCGGAATACAGCCATGACGGGAAGCTCCAGATGGTTTGTACGATCCGAGACTCCCGAACGTAGCCAGCCGCGAACAAATGTCTAGCCAAACGCGAACCAACCCGC
>LVAZ01000610.1 GCA_001603055.1 Victivallales bacterium Lenti_02 | reverse complement strand
CCATCCCCGGCTGGCGCAGCCCCGCCTACGCCCTCTGGCTCGCCCGCGCCCTCGACCACCTGGCCGCCAACGGCTACCAGGTCGGCCCCGCCGCCCGGGCGCTCGCCGTGAGCACCGGCCATCTGGTCCACGAAATGGCCCGCCACTCGCGCATCTGGGACGCGGTCAACCAGGCCCGCACCGAACGCGGGCTTCCGCCGCTGACCAAGCGCTGACTAGCGCTGGTCGTCCTCCCACTCGCCTTCCAGATTCCGGTCCAGCTCCGCCAGCCAGTCCTCGGAACGCGGGTGGTTGACGGCCTGGTCCTCGAAGCGCCGAATCCGGGCTTCGAGACGGGCGGCGGTCTGCCGGTTGGACCACGCCATCACCCCCGCGCCCAGCAGGCAGCCGCCCAGCAGCCCGGCCGCGACCAGCAGCGGGCAGGGCCCGCCGGAAACCCGCCATTGCGACGACGCCCCGACCGGCTGCGACGGGACAGGCAGCAGGTGCCCGCCCGGCTCGAATCCTGCCGGGCCGATGGTTCCCAGCGGCTCCCGCCAGGCCGTCGAGGCCGGCTCGGTATCGCCACCCATCGGCCGGGCAGGCGCCCCCGGCGGAACGGTCTGGATGCGGGCAACCTCCGGGGGCCGGGACGGCAGGACCGCGAGAAGCAGAGCCATCAGCAATCCGCCCAGAAACACGCCGGCCAGGAAGGCCTGCACGGGGAAATCCCGGCGAGGTCGCCGCTCGATCGCCACTTCCGCTTGTCGATTCTTCATGGTCTCCACCTCATATGATTGGGAAGCCGCCAATCCCGCACCGGAGACATGACGGAACTTCCGGGACACGACCATGAACTCCTTGCAGATATATAATACTAGTCCTCGGCCAGATTCGCCATTGGACTTTGGGGAGGGGGTCCCGCCAGGTCGGCGAAATCCAGGAAGGCCGGATCGAGCAGATGCGCGGGTTCGACATGGCGCAGACTGGCCAGCATGCACTGGCGCAGATTGGCGAAACGGCCCTCCAGCTCGGCCAGCAGCCGTTCGCAGAAGGCTCGGTCGCCGTCGCTCTCCAGCTCGTCGAGATAGGGACAGCTTTTCACCTTGGGCACGCCGAAATCGGCGGCGGCCTGATTGAGCATGGCCTTGGGCGCGTAGCAGAGGGGCCGGATCAGGCGCTTGCTGCCGCCGTCGGCCGGCACATGCGCCCCCATCGTCTTCACCCCGCCGCCCCGGAACAGGCTCATCAGCAGGCTCACGCAGAGATCGTCGCGGTGCTGGCCGAGGGCGATGCGGTTGCAGCCGAGGCGGTCGGCCACCCCGTGCAGCAGACCGCGCCGGAGCCGGGAGCAGAGGCTGCACGGCTTGCCCCCCATGCCCTTCTCGCGCAGCACCTCCTCCCCGTCCATCGCCACCACCTCATGCTGCCAGCCCTGGCGCTCGCAGTAGGCCCGCAGGGCGGGAATGTCCATGGTCGCGAAACGCATGTCCACCGTGGCGCCGAACAGCTCGAAGCGCACCGGCGCCCGCCGTTGCAGCTCGTGCAGCACATGCATCAGGACCATGCTGTCGGCCCCGCCGCTCACCCCCACCAGAATCCGGTCCCCCTCCCGGATCATGTGGTAGTCGCCAATCGCCTGGGCCGCCAACCGGCAAGCCCGTTTGAAGGGGTTCGGCGCCGACTGCGTCGAGCTGGGGGGGAGAGTCATCGGATTTTTCCTGGAACGGGATGGGTTTCACCGGACACACGGATACTGTACCACATTCCTTTCCATCCGTGACCGGGAGCCGTCCATGAGCAGCCTTGACTGGGTGTTCCGCCGCCGTCCCTTCGCCTACTCCACCGTCTACGCCCATCCCGACCTCGGCCGCCGCGCCGCCTTCCTGCCCGGCAACGCCCTGGCCCGCCCCGACCTCCCCCGCGAAATCGCCGTGCTCTGCAAGAACGAGTCCAACTGCACCGTCCGCTTCGCCGACGGCATGTGGCTGACCACCTGGGGCCAGGGCTCCGCCGAATGCGCGACCGACGAGTCGATCGTCTTCGCCACCAGCCGCGACCAGGGCCGCACCTGGACCCCGCCCCGCCGGATTATCGGCTGGCGGCTCGAATTCCAGGAACGCATCGCCTACGGCATCCCCTTCCTCGTCCCCGGGACGGAACGGCTCTATCTCTTCTTCTTCATCGACCACCGCGTCCCCGGCGGCCAGCAACCCGTCGTCCCCGAGCGCAACGGCCTGCACTTCATCTTTTCCGACGACCGGGGCGACACCTGGAGCGAGCCCCGCCCGGTGCCCGTGCGGCTGCCTGTGCCCCCCGCCGCCCCCGGCCACTCCCACTGCTGGGTGAACCACCCCCCTGCCCTGCTCCCCTCCGGCGACGTGGTCTTCACCGTCTCCCTCTCCACCCACGGGCGGCACTGGCAGCTCGGCACCGCCGAAATCCGCACCGTCCACTGCCCGAACATTCTCACCGAGCGCGACCCCGCCCGGCTCCGCTTCCAGGTCTTTCCCGAGGGCGAGACCGGCATCCGCGTGGACGCCGCCCCGAACGCCGCCAATCCCGCCCTCGCCCGCCTGATCCGGGCCTTCGACCCAGCCCAGCCACCCCTCGACATCGCCTGGAACTTCCAGGAAATGACCATCGTCCCCCTGGCCCGGGCCGGCACCTGGCTCGGGGTGGGGCGCTGCTACCTCGGCTCCCCCGCCTACACCGTCAGCCGCGACCGCGGCCGCACCTGGACCC
>LVAZ01000112.1 GCA_001603055.1 Victivallales bacterium Lenti_02 | reverse complement strand
GTCCACATCGAGGCTTGCATCGGGCATCTCCGGATTAAGGAAAAAGCAAACCCCTACCATAACCCGCGAAGCCCTGGCCGTCACGGGGATTTGTTCGTAGTACGGGCGTTAGCCCGCTCTTGGAGCGCCCTGCAGCAGCCTAAAGGCTGTACTACAAACGAAACACCGTGCGGGCTTAATTTGTTCGTAGTACGGGCTTTAGCCCGCTCTTGAAGCGCTTAGCAGCCTAAAGGCTGTACTACGAACGAAATGCCGCGCGGTCTTAATTTGTTCGTAGTACGGGCTTTAGCCCGCTCTTGAAGCGCTTAGCAGCCTAAAGGCTGTACTACAAACGAAATGCCGTCACCACAGGTAGAATCGAATTCTCTTTACCTACTAAGGAAGAGGCAGTTGCGGCGGACGAGTTCGGCGTGGAGCTGGTTGCCGTCGAGTTCGGCGGGATCGAGATTCTGGGCGGCGCAGCGGGCGGCGGCGAGCCCGGCGGCCTGGCCGGTGGCCATCATGCTGCCGGTGACCCGGTAGGAGGCGTGGGCGTAGTGGTCGCCGCTGATGCAGCGTCCGGCCAGCAGCAGGCCGCGCACGTCGCGGGGCACCAGGCTGCGGTAGGGAATCTCGTAGGGCTGCATCTTGGCACCGTGGCCGCTCTTGGTCTGGCCGGGGCCGTGGTGGATGTCCACGCCGAAGCGGACGGAGCAGACGGCGTCGTCGAAGCGGCGGCCCTCGGCGAGGTCCTCGGCACCGACCCGGTAGATGCCGGTGACCCGGCGGCTTTCGCGCAGGCCGATACTGGCGGCGGTGTTGGTGATGCGGCTGTCGGCGAACTCGGGCAGGGTCTTGAGCAGGGACATGAGCTGGTGGGCCTGCTCGCGGGTGGTCATGGTGGCGGCGGTCAGCTCGGCGGGATCGAGGGGGTTCACCTGATAGACATGGGTGGCCTGGACCGCGCCCGCCGTGTCGCAGGGCAGCGTGATGACGTAGGGGGCCGCATTGTAGCGGGGGAAGGGCAGCTCGAAGGGATTGCCCCGTTCGGCGAGGGCGGCGGCGAGACGGTCGTAGAGGCCCCGGCTGTCGCGCTGACGGAAACCGTGGATATCGCGGATTTCGAACATCAGGGTCATGGGCTGGACGAAGCCGTCCACGGGCGAGCCGAAGGCGAATTCACAGCCCGCGCGGGCGGCCACATCCCCGTCCCCGGTGGCGTCGATCACCACGTCGGCCAGAATCGCCTCGCGCCCGGCCTTGGACTCGACGACCGCGCCGCGCACCCGACCGTTCTCGACGATGGCGTCCACCGCCTGGCTGTAGTAGAGGACATGGACTTTCCGCTGCCGGAGCATGTCCTCGATGGTGAGCTTCATGACCTCGGGATCGAAGCAGTAGTCGTTGCACCACAGCTTCCAGGCGTCCGCCGCCTCGAGGCGGTCGATGAGTTCGCGCACGATGTAGCCCCGGTTGCGGGCCTCGAAGAAGGGATTGACCAAGCCGGCCGTCCACATGCCGCCGGGCATGGCCCAGCGCTCGACCAGGACCACCTCGGCCCCCTCGTCCGCCGCCGCCAGAGCCGCGCCCAGCCCGGCGGGTCCGGCCCCACAGACCAGCACGTTGCAGCGCCGCCGCACGGCCAGCCGCCGGGGGGCTTCCCAGACGCCCATGCCGGTGATCCGTTTCAGACCCGGGTTCTCGCGAAGCCATTTTTCGTTGCTGGCGGCAGCCATGGGCAGGTCTCCTGGAGTCCGTCGGTTGGTGTTGCCCCGTACTGTATTCCCTTTCCGCCGGTTCGGCACATTGCAGGCGGACGGAAAAAGTCTATGGTGGTAAATTCAACTATCCGCCAGCGAGGAATACCATGGCCAGCCGTCCGAACATTGTCTTCTTCTTCACCGACGACCAGCGGTTCGACACCATCCGGGCGCTGGGGAACGAGGCGATCCAGACGCCGAATCTGGACCGGCTGGCGGCGCGGGGCGTGGCCTTCACCCACGCCCATATTCCCTGCGGCACCTGCGGCGCGGTGTGCATGCCCAGCCGGGCCATGCTGAACACGGGGCGGACCCTCTTCCACATCGAGGGCTCGGGCCAGAGCATTCCCGCCAGCCACACCACCATCGGCGAGGCCCTGCGCGGCGCGGGCTACCGCACCTTCGGGACCGGCAAATGGCACAACGGCGGCGCCTCCTACCACCGCAGCTTCAGCGACGGCGACGACATCTTCTTCGGCGGCATGGCCGACCACTGGAACGTCCCCGCCTTCCACTACGACCCCACCGGCAAATACCAGGGCGCCCTCCCCTACATCGAGAATCCCATGGCCGAGCGCAAGGTGAAATACCGCCACGCCGACCACATCACCTGCGGCAAGCATTCGAGCGAAATGGTGGCGGACGCGGCCCTCGCCTTCCTCGCCACCTGCGACGGCGCGACCCCCTTCTACGCCTATCTCGCCTTCCTCGCGCCGCACGATCCCCGCTCCATGCCCAAGCGCTACCTCGATCTGTACAAGCCCGAGGACATCCGCCTGCCGCCGAATTTCATGGGCGGCCATCCCTTCGACACCGGCGCGCTCCACATCCGCGACGAGCTGCTCGCCGGTTTCCCCCGCACCCCCGAGGAAACCCGCGTCCACCTCGCCGAATACTACGCGATGATTACCCACGTCGACGACCAGATCGGCCGGGTGGTCGCCGCCGTCGAGGAAAAGGGGATGCTCGACAATACCATCTTTGTCTTCGCGGGGGACAATGGCCTGGCCCTGGGCCAGCACGGGCTCTTCGGCAAGCAGAACTGCTACGAGCACAGTGTGCGCGTGCCCCTGATCTTCGCCGGCCCCGGCATCCCCAAAGGCGAGCGCCGCACCGCCTATGCGTACCTTTTCGACATTTTCTCCACCCTCTGCGAACTGGTCGGGGTCGAGCGTCCCGCCAGCGTCGAGGGCACCAGCCTGGTCCCCGCCTTCGCCGACCCCGCCTGGGGACCGCGCGACATTCTCTACTTCGCCTACACCGACACCCAGCGGGCCGTCAAGGACCGCCGCTTCAAGCTGGTCGAGCATGTGGTCGGCGGCAAGCGCACCATGACCCAGCTCTTCGATCTGCTCGATGACCCCTGGGAGCTGACCAATCTGGCCACCGACCCCGCCTACGCGGGAAAACTCGCCGAACTGCGCGCCGACCTGTTCCGTCTGCGGGACGAATGGGACGACCGGGCCAGCGAGTGGGGCCAGCGGTTCTGGACCGCATACGAGGCATAACACCATGCGCCACACGCTCGATCTCGAACGCTTCCGCACCTTTCCCATTGTCGGCATCCTGCGCGGATTCCCGCTCGATCTCACCCGCGACATCGCCGAACAGGCGGCGGCGGGCGGGCTCGCCGCCCTCGAAGTCACCATGAACAGCCCCGGCGCCGCCGAACAGATCGCGACCCTGGCCAAAGAACAGGGCGGACGGCTCGCCGTGGGCGCGGGAACCGTCACCGGCGCCGCCGAGTTCCGCGTCGCGCGCGACGCGGGGGCCGCCTTCATCGTCACCCCGAACCTCGACCTCGAGGTGCTGGCCCTGTGCCGGGAAAACGGTCTGCCCGCCTTCCCCGGCGCCCTGACCCCCAGCGAAATCGTCGCCGCCTGGAAGCATGGAGCCACCATGGTCAAGCTCTTCCCCGCCGGGGCGCTCGGGCCGGGCTACCTCAAAGCCATCAAAGCCCCGCTCGACTCGATCCCCCTCCTGCCCACCGGCGGGATTTCCCTCGACAACGCCCCCGCCTTCCTGGCCGCAGGCGCCAGCGGCTTCGGCATCGGCAGCCCCCTCTTCGACGAGGCCCGCATGGCCGCCCGCGACTGGCCCTGGCTCCAGGAACGCCTGGCTTCCTTCCGGAAGCTGTTCCAAAAGTGAAGGGGCTCGGGGATGCATGCCGTTGAGCGGGAAATCGGGACGCTGCGCCTGCTGCTGGAGCTGTATTGCGCCGGACGGCACGGCACGGCGGGGGGGCTGTGCCGCGATTGCGCGGAACTGTTCGAGTATGCGGCGGGCCGGGTCGCCCGCTGCCCCCATTTGCCGCGCAAGCCCTCCTGCCGGTCCTGCACCATCCATTGCTTCGACGCCGCCCACCGCGAGCGCATCCGCGCCGCCATGCGCTATGCGGGGCCGCGTCTCTTTCTCCGCCATCCCTGGCGGGCGCTGGCGCATCTGCTCGGACGGTAGGCCGTCCCTGCAAGATTGGCCTTCCCGCGACCGGGGCGGTTTGCTGTCCGGTGGGGGATGGCTAGATTTTGGCATCCGTTCAACTCTTCACCCACAAGGCCCGAATCATGCAGGAAGTAGCCCGTCTCGCCGCCGTGTCCAACCAGTTCGGAACCCAGGGCGGCTATGTGTTTCTGGGCGGTGGCAACACCTCCTACAAGAACGCCGAGTTCCTCTTCATCAAACCGAGCGGCACCACGCTGGCGAACATCCGCGAGGACCAGTTCGTCAAGGTGCGCCGGGAGAGCCTGCGCCGGGTCTTTTCCGAAACCATGCCCGCCTGTCCCTGGGAACGCGAGGCCAAGGTGAAGGCCCTGATGGCCGCCGCCGTCGAGCCGGCCGGTTCGGGGCGGGCCTCGGTCGAGGCCCCGGTCCATGAAGTGATCGAATACGCCTACGTGGTCCACCTTCATCCGACTCTGGTGAACGGCATGACCTGCGCCCGCCAGGGGGCCAAGACCGCCGCCAAGCTGTTCCCCGAGGCCCTGTGGATCGAGTACACCGATCCCGGCTACACCCTCTCCACCGTGGTCAAAACGCGGCTCGACGCGGCCAAGGCCGAGCGCGGCAGCCAGCCCAAGGTCTTCTTCCTCGGCAACCACGGCGTGTTCGTGGGCGCGGACACCCTCGAGGAAATCCAGACCATCTACGCGAACCTGATGACGACCCTCGAAAAGGCCTACACCGAAGCGGGCGTGCCCACCGATTTCCAGCCGGGCGAGCCCGACGCAGCCACCTTCCTGGCCGCCGCCCCCGCCCTGCGCACCCTGCTGGCCGAAGACGGCAAGCGGGTCGTCGTCACGGTCCCCGGCAACTACCCCGTCGCGCCCGGCCCCCTCTCCCCCGACCACGTTGTCTACGCCAAATCCTTCTCCTACGCGGGCGAGTTCACCGCCGCGGCCCTCGCCGCCTTCCAGGCCGAGCGGGGCTACCTGCCCAAGGTGCTGAACGTGCCCGGCAAGGCCGTCTTCTGCGTCGGCTCCACCCGCAAGGACGCCGTCGCCGCCGCCGTCGCCGCCGCCGACGCCGCCCTGGTTCTCCAGCTCACCCAGGCCTTCGGCGGCCCGCGCTATCTGGCCGACGCCGAATGGGGCTTCATCGAGAATTGGGAAGTCGAGTCCTACCGCCGCCAGATCGCCGCCTCGGGCGGCGGGGCCAAGCGCCTCGCCGACCGGGTCTGCGTGGTCACCGGCGCCGCCCAGGGCTTCGGCCTCGGCATCGCCGAAGAACTCGCCGCCAACGGCGCCCACATCGTCGTCGCCGACCTCAACCTCGCGGGGGCCCAGGCCACGGCGGACGGGCTGAACGCCCGCTTCGGCGAAAACCGCGCCACCGCCGTTGCCGTCAACATCGCCCAGGAGGACTCCGTCGCCGCCATGGTCGCCCGGGTGGTCCGCGACTTCGGCGGGCTGGACGTGCTGGTGGCCAACGCGGGCGTGCTCAAGGCCGGTTCGGTGAAGGAGATGACCCTCAAGGACTGGCAGTTCGTCACCGACGTCAACTACACCGGCTACTTCCTCTGCGTCAAGCATGTGGCCCCGGTGCTCGCCGCCCAGACCGCCGCCGGCGGCGACTGGTGCGACATCGTCCAGATCAACTCGAAGAGCGGGCTCGAAGGATCGAACAAGAACGGGGCCTACGCCGGCAGCAAGTTCGGCACCATCGGCCTCACCCAGAGCTTCGCCAAGGAACTGGTCGCCGACCGGGTGAAAGTGAACTCGATCTGTCCCGGCAACTACTTCGGCGGGCCGCTCTGGAGCGATCCCGAGCGCGGCCTGTTCCGGCAGTATCTCGACACCGGCAAAGTGCCCGGCGCCAAGACCATCGATGATGTCCGCCGCTTCTACGAGGAAAAGGTCCCCATGGCCCGGGGCTGCGACCCCAAGGATGTCGCCACCGCCATCCTCTACTGCGTCGAGCAGAAGTACGAGACCGGCCAGGCCATCCCCGTCACCGGCGGCCAAGTCATGCTCAGCTAAACCCGCGCCTGGTATTTGGCGGAAATCCGCCGAATTCTGTGTGCTGGAGGCACGGTACAATTCTGACCTGGGGTGCCAACCCCAGGACTGGAGTTTGGCACAAATCCGCTGCTTCTTTGTGCCGGAGGCACAGTACAACCAATAGGGGTAGGGATAGGGCGTTCGCCCTACCCCTCCCTCCGAACCGGACGGGCGGA
>LVAZ01000111.1 GCA_001603055.1 Victivallales bacterium Lenti_02 | reverse complement strand
CCCCCGACTTGGCCGCCGCGCAGGCCGCCGCCACCCCGCCGCTGCCGCCGCCCACCACCACCACATCCGCATCCGCCACCAGAGGAATCTCCCGGGCGGACTCCAAAACCGACTTCCCGGCCCCCAGAACCAGACCCGGCAGCAACAGCGCGCTGGACACAAGCAGAAGACGCATGAAACACACTCCCGTGTTGGGTTCAAAACCCATAGACTACTCCCGCTCAGCGGTTCGGCAAGCGCAGGACCAAATCGCGGCATTCGCCTGCCACCCCCCAGCCCGCCGTCTCGGCCAATTCCCGGAAACGGGCCAGGGCCGCTTCCCGCCCGGCATGGAACCGGCAGCCCGCCAGTACCACTCCCCCCGGACCAAGCAAGCGCGCGAACTCCGAGAGAAGGGAATGGAAGGCGGCATCCGTGCGGAGGAATTGCCCGCCGATCAACCCGTTGCAGAGAATCACCGAAAAGGAGCCATGCAGGGGCAAGGCGGTCGCGTCGCCCGCCAGAAAATGCAAACCCGGCAGGACTGGCGGAAGCGGTTCGGCCGGACGGTGGGGAAAACAGCCGTTCGCCGCCATCCAGGCTTCGAGCGGTTCCCGCGTCACCCCGACAGCCCGCACCTTGCAACCCGTGCCGAGCAGCGCGGCCAAGGCTTCCCGCGTACCTTCGCCCGTGCCGCATCCCACATCGAGCAAAGTCCGTTCCCCCGGCCAATCCGCCGTCCACTCCCGCAGACGCGCCAACTGGTCCGGATAGCGTCCCGCCGCCGTGCCGAAGCGGGAAGGGTCGGCCAGGGCGGCAAACAGCGCGGGCAGTTCCTCGACCGTCAGCGTCACCCGGTCCTCCCAGACCGGCGGCAGGTAGCTCCACAGGTCGGGCAGGGAGGGGAAAACACAGCGCGAGGCAAGGTGCCGCCCCGTCTCCGCCAGCACCGCCGGAATCCAGGAGGAATGGGGCAGAACCAGCCGCCCCAGCCGCCGCAGCGAAGCCACGAATTCGGCCACTGGCAGATAGGATTCGTACACCAGCCGCCATTCGGCATCGACCGGCAACGCCCGGTTCCAGCGCGGCGGCGGCAAGCGTCGCAACAGACCTTGCCGACGCCTGCTCCAGCATTCGTTGTGCTGGCGCACGGCGTCGGCGACGACCGGATCGAGTCGGAAAATACTTGACTGCGAAGGAATCACGGAGGAGGAAAACCGCTGGCTTGGCTGGACAAGAGGGCTACGACACCCCTACTGTACTGCATGCATCCCTTCCCACCCTTCCGCAACGAGGAGCATTCCATGCGGCCCCGCGCATTCGCCATTCTGGCTCTTGCCCTGCTGGCCTGCGGCTGCCAGCGCTTCACGCCGCCGGTCCAGCCGAACGTGTCCCTCTTCCCGACCGCGTTTCCGGTACGTATACTCGACCAGTCCGCCGCCACCGAACTGCCGGTGGCCAGCCTGCGCCAGGTGTTCGCGCATACCGGCTGGGAGGATGGTTTGGGCAGTTTCGGGCTGAGCGAGAGCAACGCCGAGCTGCTCGCGCGCGGCCTGCGCCAGCGCGGCTATGCCGAACTCGATGCCCGCCGGACCGAGGGTTCCATCCGCTGGATCGTCCTGCGCGTCCTGCCCGGCAATCAGGCGTTGCTCGCCACCGCCGGCTACGAACGCCGCCCCCCCAAGGCCCATCTGGCCGGGACCGAACTGACCCAGCCAGCCCAGGTCAACACCCGGTTCGACGCCTACAACTACCCCATCACCGTCCACAGTTGGCAGGGCCTGCGGGCCAACGTCCCCATGACCGTCGAGCATGTCCTGCCCGTCGTCAAGGGACGCGAGGAATACTGGGAAATCCGCCATCTCATCCCGCTGCGCGACCTCGAAGACGAATAGCCCGGCCTCCGCGACCAGCATGAGGGAATTGGCTATGATGACCGTCAAGCTCCGTCCCGCCGCCATATGCCTGGGACTGATCGCGCTGTGCCTCGGGGCGCAGGAGGCGGCCTTCCCGCCCTTCGAGGTGGTGGTGGAGGTCGAGGAGAACGCCTTCCCCATGCCCGCCTACCTCGACACGAACAACGGCTCGGGCATGTTCTGGGGCAGCGGCAACACCCATCTGGGCCGCATCGGGGAGCGGCTCTTCGCGACCGCCCACGAAGTCGTCCCCGGCTGCGCCCCGCTCAACAATGCCCGCTGGGCGCTGTACGAGCGCAAAGCCGACGGCTGGCAGCTTTGCCAACGCGACGAAACCGAGCGCACCCGCGAGGACACGCCGCTGGCGGTCAGCCACGACGGCCGCCTGCTGCTCTCCGTGAATCCCACCCTGGCCCCCTGGGTGGATGCCCCGCCCGACCTGAGCACCAGGGAAATGGCGAAACGGGGCGGCGAAATCAGCCATCAGTGGCGCGGTGGTCCCGCCCGGCCCGAATTTCTCGAAATCGACCTTGCCCGGCCCGAGCAGCCGCCCAAGGTCTGGTTGCCCCCCTGGCAGAACGAGCCCACCTTCACCGAGCACACCTACCGCAGTTTCTCGGCCGACGGCGCCAACGGCGAGTTTCTGCTGATGAACAACGTCGGCTACACCCACGCCGAGTGGGCGTTGCTGGACCGGAACCGCGAATGGCACATCGGGCAAATCCACTGGCCCCCGTACACCATCGATCCCGCCTACACCCCCTACCACGCCAAGACCGCACGGGTCAATTACCGCAACGTCATCCTCCACAACCGCGCCGTCCATGTCTTCGGCGAGGCCGCCTACAACATCTGGAACCGCATCGATCCCGAAAAGCCGGAGACCTGGGGCCGCGCCAACTGGGGCGGACGCATCCGCAAGCTGTTCTACGCCTGGACCCCCGACCTCACCGCCACCCCCTTCTCGGAATGGGTCGTGCTCGACGACACCATGGAGGACGGCGGCACCGTCAGCCAGGGCGACACTTGGCTCGCGCCCGACGGCCGGGTCCATGCCGTCTGGACCACCAGCCCCATCCACCCCGGCCTGCGCGACCAGTACTTTCCCGACATCAAGCGCGACTGGCATCTCCGCTACGGAACTGTCCGGGATGGCCAGGTGTTGGAAACACGCACCCTTGCCAGCGGCGGCGAAACCACCGGTTCCCTCTGGCCCGAGGGCAAGCCCCGCTTCCACGCCACCCCGGACCATCAGCTCTACATTCTGTTCTATCTGCGCGACGTTTCCGCCCAAACCCCGAAGCAAACGGGCCTGCACGCCGTGCGCGTCGAGGCCGACGGCAGCGTGTCCCCGCCCGTCCGGATTCCCGTGGAATACCCGAGTGCCGTGTTCTACACCACCGCGCCCCGCTCGGGCAACCCGGCCAGCGAGACCGCCGAACTGCTTGGCTCCGCCCAAGTGGACGGGAAACTCATGAACCGCTACATCCGCCTTCGTTTCCAGCCCCCCTCCACTCCGCTTGTCGAGATTTTCGGCAAGACGCTTCTGCTTCCCGGCGAGGGGCGAACCATCCGGCTGGAAAGCCGGGTGCGTGATCTTCAGAACGATGCGGACCCAAACTTGACGTGGCACCTGCCGGGCGACCAGAGCCGGCAGGGGAAATCCCTGGAATGGACGGCACCGCCCGAGGCGGGCGATACCTTCACCATCCGGGCCGTCGCGCGGGACGCCAAGGACCACGAGGGTTCCGCCACCGTGACGGTCTCCCTGCCGCCCCCCGCCCTGGCCAACCTGGCAACCGCGATCCGCATCGAGGCGGAGGATTATGTCGCCGAGGGCGGCGGCACGGCCAAAATCTGCGACCCCTACCAGGCGTCCGGCAGGTCCATCAGCTACTGGCACCAGAATATCGGCCACTGGCTGGAATGGGAGGCGGATATCGCCGCCGCCGGGCGCTACGAGCTATGGCTGCGCTACACCACCGCCTGCACCGCAACCCGCCGCTCCCTGCTGCTCAACGGAAGCTCCCCCGGACCCGCCTTCGCCGACATTCCCTTCCCCGGCACCGGCGGCTGGTCCGGAACCGAGGACCAATGGCGCTACCGCAAACTCCCCGCGCCAATCGATCTCCGCGCCGGCAAGAACCGCCTGCGAATGACCAATCTGGCGGACGGGCTCGGCGTGGACTTCCTCCTTCTTGCCCCCCTCCCCTGACTCCGGCCAGCCTGAAACCGGCAAGCGAAAGGAAGCCATTCGCCCTTGACCCCCGCCATTTCCGCGATAAAGTACGCGCACAAAAGTTTGGCGTGACAAACAAACACGGCGCGACAGGCGGATAGTATGTTCGGTGCCACCCCCCTTCCCTCGCTCAACGAGCAGCTTGCATTGGTGATGAAGGACCTCGGGCAGGAATTGCTGCCCGAGGACGAGCTGGTGGCGAATGCCTTCCTCGAAACCGAGCAGCATGTGAGCCTCGACGATCTGGTGCGGATTCTCCACGAACGAGGCACCCCCCTGGACCCCAGCCTCGTGGCCCGGACCATGCGGATGCTGTGCGATCTGGGCATCGCCCAGCAAATCCGGCTTGGGGGAGCCAGTTTCTTCGAGCATCTGCACCTCGACTACCACCACGACCATCTGGTCTGCGTGCGTTGCGGCCGCATCATCGAGTTCGTGGACACCAGCATCGAGCGCAAGCAGCACCGGGTCTGCCAGCGCCACGGATTCACGCCGCTCATGCACCGGCTGGAAATCCGCGGGGTCTGTTCCGAATGCACGGCGGCGGTTCCGGCCACCCGGGCGCTCTGCGCCTGCCTCGCGGGCGAGACCGTGCGGATTCTCGACGTGGTCGGGGGCCGCGGCATCCGCCAGCGCCTGATCGAGCTGGGGCTGACCCGAGGCACCGAAGTGACCGTAATCCGCGCCGACGGCCCCGTCACCCTTGAACTGCGCGGGGGACGGCTGGCCCTGGGGCGCAACGAAGCCGCCAAAATCCAGGTGGGACCGCCTCTGGCCCCGCCCGAGGACAAGGACTGAACCATAATGACCCATTCCGCCCCCCATCGCACGCTCGCCGACGCCCAGCCGGGCGAACGCGTCCGCATTGCCCGGATTCTCCCCGGCGGCGGTCCCATCCGCCAGCGCCTGCTCGACATGGGCATCACCCGCGGCAGCGAGCTGCTGGTGGAGCGCAAGGCCCCGCTGGGCGACCCGGTCGAAGTGGCCGTCCTGAATTGCCATATCGCCATCCGCAAAAGTGAAGCCGCCTACATCGAGATCGCCTAATGCCAGAACCGCGCTGCCATACCGTGGCCGTGGCCGGCAATCCCAACGCCGGCAAGACCACCATCTTCAACATGCTCACCGGCTCGAACCAGACCGTGGGCAACTATCCCGGCGTGACCGTCGAGAAAAAGACCGGCTCGGTCCGCACCGACCATTGCCGCCTGACCATCGTGGACCTGCCGGGCACCTACTCCCTCACCGCCTATTCCCAGGAAGAGGTGGTCGCCCGCAATTTCATCATCGACGACCAGCCCGACGCCGTGATCGCCGTGGTGGACGCCTCGAACCTCGAACGCAATCTGTATCTGACCCTCCAACTGGCGGAGATGAACGTTCCCCTGGTGGTGGCGCTGAACATGCACGACATCGCCGAACAGCGCGGCATCCACATCGACTCCCGCGAACTCTCCCGCCTCCTCGGCGTGCCCGTGGTCATCACCGTCGGCCACCGCAACCAGGGCCGCCGGGAACTCCTGGATGTGATCGAACGGCTCTTCGCCGAAGAGAAGACCGTCCACGCCCAGCCGCCGACCTACGGTCCCGAGCTGGAATCCAGCATCCGGGAACTGGCCGCCGTCATCGAGACCGACCCCGCGCTGGCCGCCCATGTCCCCCCCCGCTGGCTGGCGGTGAAGCTGATCGAGCGGGACGAACGCGCCCGCAACCGGACCCTGAACAAAGCGGTCGCCCCCACCAACATCCTCGCCCTGGCGGAGAAACTGGCGGACCAGATCGAGCGCCGCCACGGCGAGGAGCCCGCCGTCCTCGTCGCCGAGCACCGCTACGGCCACGCGGCCGGCATCGTCCGCGACTGCGTCACCGTCCACGACTGCGGGCGCAGCCTGACCGACGCCATCGACACCATCGTCTGCCACCGGGGCCTGGGCTTCTTCTTTGTGGCTCTGGTGGTGTTCCTGAGCTTCAAGCTCACCTTCTTTCTGGCCGACGGGCTTTCCTGGATTCCCTGGATCGGCGGCTGGCGCAGCCCGGTGGGAGTCAGCGCCTGGGTCTTCGACGAATGGCTGCCGACTCTCCTGGCGGGCATGGCCGAAGGCCCCTTCAAATCGCTGCTGCTCGACGGCGTGGTGGCGGGCGTGGGCGGCGTGATGGGCTTCGTGCCCCTGATCTTCGTCATGTTCCTGGTGCTGGGCATCATCGAGGATTCCGGCTACATCGCCCGCATCGCCTTCGTGCTCGACCGGGTGCTGCGCGCCTTCGGTCTGCAAGGAAAGAGCATTCTGGCGATGATCGTCTCCGGCGGTATCGCGGGCGGCTGCGCCGTGCCCGGCGTGATGGCCACCCGCACCCTGCGCGAGGAAAAGGACCGGCTCATCACCATGCTGGTCGTCCCCTTCATGAACTGCGGGGCGAAAATGCCGGTTTACGCCGTCCTCATCGCCGCCTTCTTCGCGGGCTACAAGGGCGAGATGCTCTGGCTGCTCGCCCTCCTCTCCTGGGTGTTCGCCCTCTTCGCCGCCCTGATTCTCCGCCGGTTCGTGATCCGCGGCGACCAGACGCCCTTCGTCATGGAACTGCCCCCCTACCACCTGCCCACCATCCGCAACGTGCTCCGCATCGCCACCGAGCGCAGTTGGATGTACCTCAAAAAGGCGGGCAGCGTCATCCTCGCCGTCAGCATCGTCCTCTGGGCGATGATGTTCTTCCCCCGCCAGGACACCGCCCCCTTCGACCAGCGCCGCGCCCTCGTCGAGCAGCACATGCCCGAGGATGCCGAGGAACAGCTCGCCCAGATTGACCACGAGGAGCGCCGGACCCAAATCGAGCATTCCCTGGCCGGACGCTGCGGCCGCGCCCTCGAACCCCTCTCGAAGTACGCCGGTTTCACCTGGCGGGAGAACATCTCCCTGGTCGGCGGTTTCGCCGCCAAGGAAGTCATCGTCAGCACCCTCGGCATGGCCTACAGTCTCGGCGAAGTGGAGGCCGACGAGGATGTGAGCGAGGACATGCCCCTGGTCGTCGCCCTGCGTGCCGATCCACTGTGGACCCCCCTGCGGGCCTTTTCCCTCCTGCTTTTCGTCATGCTCTACGCGCCCTGCCTGGTGACGGTCGCCGCCATCTGGCGGGAAAGCGGCTCCTGGCGCTGGGCCGCCTTCTCGGTGGTCTACAGCACGGCCGTCGCCTATTTCGTCGCCGTCGTGGTCTATCGCGGCGGCCTGCTGCTCACCGGCGGCGCCTGATTGGAGAATTGCACTATGCCAACTCTGGAACACATCATCGTCGGCGTGATCGTGCTCTTCTGCCTGATCTACGCGGTGCGCAAGATCATCGGCATTCTGCGCGGGAAGGAATGCGACGGCTGCTCCTTCTGCCCGAGCCACGGGGACAAGCAGAACGACTCGCCCTGCGCCGCCTGCGCCCATCAGGCCGACTGCGAACAGGGCAAGAAGGACAAGGACTAGCGGCAGCATCTCCCCGCGCTGGATGGTCACATGAACTTCGCCCCTGCCTCGGCCGACCGCGTCCTCCACGACACCTGGATTTTCGTCCATGACGACGACATCCATTTGTTCTATCTGGCCATGCAGATCGGCAACAACGCGCACCGGCTGATCGGCCACGCCGTGAGCCGGGACTGGCTGCACTGGACCGAATGGCCCGGCATCGATCTGGCCGGGCCGCCCGGCAGTTGGGATGCGGGACGGGTGGGAACCGGGCATACCTTCCGCGGCCCGGACGGGCGGTTCTATCTCGCCTACACCGGACGGATCGACCCGCAGGAGGACATCGGTCTGGCGGTCAGCGAGGACTTGCGCGACTGGCGCAAGGTCAGCGGCAGCCCGGTCTGGCCCCAGGCAGTGACCACTCCCTACGAAACGGATTCCGCCGCGCGTGGCGTGGCCCCCGCCTGGCGCGACCCCTATGTCTTCGACCTGCCGGACCAGGGGCGTTTCGCCCTGCTCTGCGCCAAGCGAAACACGGGGCCGCTGGCCGCGCGGGCCTGCGTCGCCCTGGCCCGAATCGATGACCTTCAGCAATGGACCACCTGCGAGCCACTGCGTACCCCGCCGGTTTTCCCGACCATGGAAGTGCCGGAAATCTTCCCCCTCGATGGTCGCTGGTGGCTCACCTTCAACGCCCACGGGGGCTGGGGAAAACGCCTCGACACCGTCTCGCGCGCCAACGTCAGCGGCACGTTCCATCTGGTGGCGAACGAGCCCTTCGGTGAGTGGCGGCTACCCGAGGAGAGTCTGTTGATCGGTTCCGGCGAGGGGCGACACGACGCGGTGGTCGCCCGCTCCGTGCTCTGGCGCGGGGAACGGCTGGCCTACCATCACTACACCGGCAGCGGGGAATCCGGTTCCGCCCGCGCCCTCGGCCTGCCCAAAGTGGTCGAAACGGCGGGGGACCGCCTGGTTCTCCGCCCCTGGCGCGGGCTGGACGCGCTTCATGTCCCCGCCCGTCTTTCCGCCTGGGAGGCCCCGGCCACCGGCCCCTTCTCCTCCGGCTCCTGGAAAACGGAACAGGAAACCGTCGCCGGATTCTGCTCCCAGGGTGCGGCGGCGACTTTCGCCAGCACTTCCGCCGCCGATCTCGACCTCTCCGGGGAACTGCGCCTGGAAGGTGCCGAGCGGGCCGGGGTCGCCGTGGGCAGCGCCCTCATTCTGCTCGATGCCAAACGGAAGCAGGTTTCCCTCTCGGAACTCCGCGCGGGCACCTTCGGCCCCCAGCTTGATCCCGCTCTCGATCTGGTTCGCCGTCCTGTCGGCAACCACCATCTGCGCCTTCTCAAACGGGATCGCTACCTCGAAGTGTTTCTGGACGGGGAACTGGTCTTTTCAAGCGTCTGGAAAGAAACCGGCAGCCAGGGCCGGATCGCCTTCGTGGTGGAAGGCGGCGGGGCCACTTTCCGCCCCACCGCCTGCCACGGGCTGGAACCGATGGCCCGCTAATCCTGCGGGAAGACGAGCCGGATGACCCGCCCGTCCAGCCGCAGGACCATGTCCCGCCCGAGCATAGCGTAGCGCCCCAGCTCGGGCGAGGTGCGGGCCAGAGCGAAGAATTCGTCCGACCACGCCACGATTTCCCGGTCAAACGCCGGGCTCTCCCCCGCCGGAATCAGCGAATCGTACCAGAGGCCATCCGCCCGCCGGAAGTAGAACGTCTTGTCGTGGACAGGCCGGACCAATTCCTGCACCTGCTCGGCCTTGATGCCGGCGGCACGGAAGGCCATATCCATATCCGCGTCCTGCATCATGGAATGAGCGGCAATCGAAGGGGCAGGCGCGCCACCCATGCTGCCCCCTTGGGCCTTCATCTCCCCCACGGCCAAGGAGCGCTCGACCGCCCGGCGGCCGCTTTCCGGCTTGGCGGCTGCATCCGCCGCCTGGTTGAAGGCCGCGCGGGCCTCGCCCAACCGCTCCCGATCCACTCCCTCCTCGACCACCAGGAAGGAGGTGTAGGGGGTGAGGATGCCGAACTCCCGGCCCAGTTGGCGGATTTCGTCGATCAGTTCCCGGTTCTCCCCGCGCAGGGCAATCTGTTCCTGCAGGAAGGCCACGCGGGCCGTCGCCCACATGCGCGGGATGAAGGAATTGCGTAGATTGCCGTCGAGATCGGCCTGGAAGCGGAAGCTCTCGCGCTGTTCTCCGACCGCGCCGGAGAGGACCATCTCGCGCACCCCCTTGTCCCGGACCCGTCCAGTCACCAGAATCTCGCCCCCCTTGAACAGATCGGGCAGGGTCTGCGGCTGCATCCGGCTCAGCACCGCGCCGCCGGTTTCGAGCCGGAGGTCGGACAGCACCGGATAGGCGATCTTGCCGTAGAAACTGGAGAGCGCCACCTCCAAATCCTCGTTGGGCCGCACATAGTTGGCAGAGCCCCGGGTCCGGGAGGACAGGCCGTCGAGCAGCCGGGTGTTCACGTCGTAGCCGACGCCGAAGGAGAACACGCGCCGGTTGCCCACCGCTTTCTCGGCCCGCTTGAGGATTGTGGCAATGTCGGTTTCCCCCACCGTGGGCAGCCCGTCGGTGAGGAAGACCACCAGATTCACCCGCCCGCTGTCCACCGGTTGCCGGAAGGCGAATTCGAGGGCGGAGTCGATGGCCGTGCCGCCCATGGCGCGCAGTCCCTCGATGAAATCGAGCGCCTGCCTCCGCCCGGCGGCATCCGCCGCCACATAGCCGTTCGCCATCGGGTTCAAATCGCTGGCGAAGCCGATGATGTTGAAGCGGTCGCCGTCATTGAGCGCCTGGACGCAGAAACGCAGCGCGGCCTTCGCCTGGGCGATTTTCTCGCCCATCATGCTGCCCGAGGTGTCCACCACGAACGCGATGTCCTTGGCCCCGACCTCCTTTGTCTGCAACTCGCTGTCCGGGGCGATGGCCATCAGAAAATACCCCTCGTCCCCCTTGCGGAAGGTCAGGAAATCCACCCCGACGGGCCGTTCGGCCTGGCCGAAGACCACCTCGAAATCCCGTTCGGGACGGAAATTCGTGGCCGAGTAGCGGATGGTGCCGCCCTTGCCCTCGCGCTTCGCATCCACCTGGAAACCGGGAACGAACAGGCTGGTGATCGAGGAATCCGCCTGGACCTTCACCTCGATTTCCACCTGGCCGACCGTCTGGTCGCCGCCGGGATGGGCGGAAAGCAGGGGATAGACGAAACGGGTCAGCTTGCCGTCGCGGTCGAGGGCCGACTCGTAGCTCAGGCGGACCTTCACCTCGGACCGGGGCTCGATGGGGAACACCCGCGCCCGCAGCAAGCCCTGTCCCGCGTATTCGAGCAGGGCCGGGTCCTTGAGCTGACGGACGATGCCCTCGTAGATCGAGCGCGCCTTGTCCGCATCGAGCAATTCCGCCTCCAGCGTCCGCCCGTTCACGGTCATGTCGAAGGACGAGACCGCCGCCTTGGGGCCGATGGGGAAGATGTAGATTCCCTCGATCTGCTGCGGATTGGGATTGTAGAAGGTGGCCTCGACCAGCACGTCGGCCACATGGCGGCGAATGTCGATGGTCGCCTTGTGCAACCGGGTCTGCATGGGCTGGAAAACCGGTCGCGGCGGCATGGGCCGGGGCGGCGGTCCCGGCATGGGAGGCGGCCACGGCGGCGGGATGATCCGGCAGGCGAGAACCGGTGCCAGCAGGCCAGCCAGCAGCCAGAAACTCAGAAAGAGACGCAGAACCGGACGGATTCGGGAATCTTGCATGGCGCACCTCCATATTGTACAGGGTTCATAGAGGTAACGCGGCAACAGCGGATATCTTAGACACCGAATGCGAATTCCCCGGCGCTATAGTACACGCCCCCTGGAAAAGGACACGATGCGACAGCTTGTCCGCCACCTCCGCGACGACTTGATGGCCACCGCCGACACGGTCTGCCTGGACCGGGCGCGGCTGGTCACCGAGGCGTGGCGCGAATACGAGTCCCTGCCCCCTCCCCTGCGCCAGGCGCGGGTCTTCGCCCATGTGCTCGACCATATGACGCTCGACGTGCAGTCGAATCCCCTGTTCGCGGGCAACACCTCGTCCCGGCCCCGCGCCTGGATGCTGATTCCCGAATACGGTTTCCAGGCCAGTGCCCAGATCGAGCTGGAAAACGAATCCACGCGGGGGATTCTCGACGGAGCCATTCCCGAGGACATCCGGGAATTCTGGGCCACCCGCTCCTGCGGCGGCAACTGCGCCATCGGCCATCTGGCCGTGGACCTCGACCGGGTCGTCAACCGGGGCCTGGAGGACATTCTGGCCGAGCTGGACGGCTACGACACGCCGGGCGACTACCGCACGGCCATGACGCTCTCGCTCCAGGCCGTCATCCGCTGGGCGGCACGCTACGCGGACGCCGCCGAGCAGGCGTCACGGAATGAAACCGACCCCGAGCGCCGCGCCGCCCACCGCCGGGTTGCCGAAGCCTGCCGCCACGTTCCCGCCAAGCCCGCCCGCGACCTCTTCGAGGCACTCCAGGCCATCGTCCTCATCCAACTCGCGCTGACCATCGAGGGCCACGGCATGTCCGTCTCCATCGGCCTGCCCGAACGCATTCTGGCCCGCTTTGACGCCTCCGCGCCGGACACCGCCGACCTGATCGGCGCGTTCCTGCTCAAGATCACCGCCAATTCGGTATTCGGGCGCGGGTCGAAAACCCAGGCCATCACTCTCGGCGGGGCCGATGCCGACGGCCGGGACTGCGCCGGCCCCCTCACCCTTGCCTTCCTCGAAGGCTGGAACCGGGTTCGGGTGGGCGATCCCCATCTCTTCCTCCGCTGGCACGAGGGCTTGGACGAAGCCGTCAAGCAGCGCGCCCTCGCCATGCTCGCCAGCGGCTGCAACATGCCCATGCTGATCCACGACGCCCCCACCGTGGCGGGATTCGTCCAGGCGGGCGTCGCCCCGGCGGATGCCTGGGACTACTGCGTCGTCGGCTGCAACGAACTCGGTATCCCCGGCCGCGCCGCCGACTCCGCCACCGCCCGCTCCGGCACCATCCAGCACCTCGCCCTGCTCAACCGGCTCCTGCTCGACAGCGATCCCGACCGTTTCGCCAGTCTCGACGACCTGCTCGCCGAGTACGAATTCCAACTCGCCAGTTCCCTCCGCAAGTCCCGACAAAACGGGGCCAGCCAGGTGGAGAAAACCCTCGCCGAGCGCCCCCTGCCCCTCACCTCGGCCCTCATGCGCGGCTGCATCGAAAAAGGCCAGGATTTTCTGGTCGGCATGCCGTACCACTTCGCGGGACACTACGAGCGCCAGGTGGCCAATGCCGCCAATGCCCTCACCGCCATTGAGCAGGTTGTATTCCAAGAAAAGTCCTGCACTCTGGCCCAGCTCGCTGAACAGCTCCGCGCCAACCACGCCGACCGTGCTCGGCAGGGCCAACTGCTCGCCGCCCCCGCCTGGGGGCACGACAACGACCGCGCCGACCGCTGGGCCTTGCGCCTGCTCGAAATCCGCGAGCGCGTCCTCCGCGCCATCGACGCCGAGACCGGCCAGCGCCATCTGGTCTGCCATGTGGTCCGCAGCCTGCATCATCTCGACGGCAGGCATATTGCCGCCAGTCCCGACGGACGCCTCGCCCAGGCCCCCGTCGCCGACAGCATCGGCGTCGCCCCCGAACACGCCCGCAGCGCCCCCACCGCCATCCTCAACAGCGTGGCCAAAATCGACGCGCCCCGGTTCTACGCCGGCGGCTACAATCTCAACCTCACCCTGCCCGCCCAGCCAAATTCAAGCAGCCTGCGGAACTTGGTCGAAACCTTCTTCCGCCAGGGCGGGCAGGAACTGCAAATCAACTGTCTCGACCCCACCGTCCTGCAGGATGCCCAGCGCCACCCCGAACGGCATCCCGACCTCGTCGTCCGCTTCGCCGGTTTCTGCTCCCGTTTCGTAGACCTCTCCCCCGTCGAGCAGGCGGAAATCCTCGCCCGCTGCCAGGCGTCCGCCGCAATCTGAACCCCGCAGCGGGAACCGGGAAGACGGCGGGATGTCCATGTGTTACATTCTAACACTTCCCTTGTTGAACCCTTCCCGGAGAACGATCATGAGAACCGCAGCTTTGGCCCTTGTCTTGGTTGTCATCACCACCGCCTGCAAGCAGGAGTCCGCACGCGGGATGGGGGATGGCCCGGTCCGGGTGTCGGTCAGCATTCCACCTCTGGTGGCCGTGGTGAGGGCGATCGGCGGGGACTTGGTCGAGGTCTCCTCGCTGATGTCCGAGAGCGACGATCCCCACACCTTCTCCCCCACTCCTCAGCGCATCTCCTCCCTGCGCTCCGCGCACCTGTTCCTGACCATCGGGATCGACTACGAGAAAGCCGTATGCGACAAGATTGAACCCATGTTTCCCCATCTGGGGATTGTGAACGTGGCCGCCAGCGTCGACAAGATCGCCGCCACCAAGCACGAGCACGAGCATGGGGAAAGCTGCCAGCACGGCCACGACGAACACCTCTCCGACCCCCATGTCTGGCTTTCCCTGCCGAACCTCGTCGCGATTGCCGAGCAGGTGAAACTAGCTCTGCAGAAGGCCATGCCCGATCAGAGCGAGGTGTTCGCCGAACGCTTCGCGACCTACCGCGCCCTGCTCGAATCCCGCCATCGGGAGTTCGCCGAGCAACTCCAGGGGATCGATACCCGCAGTTTCTGTGTCTACCACCCGGTATTCGGCTACTTCGCCCGCGACTACAACCTTAAGCAGCATGTGGTCGAAGTGGACGGCAAAGCCCCCACTCCCCGCCAGCTCCGCACCCTGTCCGAGGAGGCGAAGGAAGAGAACTTCAAGGTCATCTTCGTCCAGCCCCAATTCACCGAACGCCCCGCTCAGGCCATCGCGGAACTCATCGGTGGCATGGTCGTGCGGATCAACCCCCTGGCGGAAGACTCGCTGGTGGTCATGTCCCAGGCGGTGGAAGCACTGGCCAGCCAGAAGGCCAAATAGAGTCACTCCAGTTGGTCAGCCAGCGCCTTGAGCCCAAGGAGAGAGCAGATTGCCCTGAGGTCCTGGACGAGCAGGATACTGTCTTCGTCCGCCACCCGTTCCCGGTAGGCGTGGGCCAGACGGAGGGACTCGTGCAGGGCATCCCGCAGGACTTGCTCTTCGTGTTCGTCGAGTTCGATGATCATGGACATTACTCCTGTGGTGGATACCTTCGCCGCAATAGACTCGCCAGGGCACTTCGTGGTTCCGCCCCGCTTGGCGACGGCGGGCAGGCGGACTAGGTTGTTGCGGTTCACACGAAAGGATGCCCTGTGATTGGTCCGTTTCCCGAGGAAGATTTCCTCGCTCTCCACCGTCGCCTGGCTCTCACGCCGGGGCCCCCGAACGGCGAGGAACCCCGGCGGCTGGAACTGGCCCGGTTTCTCGACCGGCATGCCGTCCCCCACCGCACCGACCCGGCGGGAAATCTGCTCGTCGTCCTGGGCTACGGGCCGTGGTCCGCCACCGCCGTCCTCGACGCGCATCTCGATGTGGTCGAGCGGGGCGCGGCCAGGGAAGTGGTCAACGACGGCGAATGCCTCCGCGGACTCGGCGTCGCGGACAACCAGGCGGCAGTCGCCATGCTCGCCCTCGCCGCCGTCCGCCTCGCCCCCCGCGCCGCCGAGCGGCAGCGCCCGCTGGTGTTTCTCTTCTCCGTCGGCGAGGAGGGTTTCGGCAATCTCCGGGGAGTGCGCCAGTTCGTCGCCGACCATCCCGAGCCACCCCATGTTTTCCTCGCCTTCGACGGGCGGCGCGAGGGCCATTCCCTCACCGGCGTCGGCTCCCTCCGCTACCAGCTCCGCGTCGAAACCCCCGGCGGCCATAGCTGGGGGAATTTCGGCTCGCCCAACGCCATCGAGGCCGCTCTGGATTTTCTGGCCTCCGCCCGCGCCGCCTTCGCCAAGGCCCGGAACCGCGACCAAGGCAAAACCAGCTTCAACATCGGCAACATGGTCGGCGGCCAGGGCATCAACTCCATCGCCCGCACCGCCGAGGCCACCTTCGAGTTCCGCAGCGTCTCGCCCATCGTCCTCGCCCATCTCGCCGCCCAGATGCCCAAACTCGCCGCCCGGCACCGGAGACGGCTTCCCGAAGCCAACCTTGCTCTGGACCTGCTCGGCGAACGCCCCGCCGGACGCCAGGCCGACCATTCCCGCCTCGCCCCCATCCTGGCGGCCGCCCTCGGCGACCTGGCCGACCCGAGCCACGAAGCCGCCATGAGCACCAACATCAACGTCCCCCTCGCCCACGGCTGGCCCGCCGCCTGCCTCGGCCTCTGCTCAGGCGATCATTCCCACCGCGAGGACGAATACCTCCGCCTGGACTCCCTCCCCCTCGGCTGGCAGAGCCTCGACCACATTCTGGAACACCTCGACGCCACGGCGGGAGGCCGGCCATGATCCCGATCCTCGTCGCCTGCGCCATCGTCGCCGTGGGCATGCTTCTCGCCTTCACCCTGGTGCGCCTCGCCGCCAACTTCGTCATCCTGTCGGTCATGCTCTTCGCTTTCCTCGTCGTCATCCGCAACATCACCCAGGGCACCTGGGCAAGCTGGCCCGAGATCATCCTCGGCAGCCTGCTCTGCGGCTTCGTCGCCGCCCTCCTCAGCCTCCCCGCCCTCCCCTTCAGCAGCTTCTACAAGAAAAAGTAGACAAACATTCCGCCTATCCGCTCCATTCGTCGTCGTTATACACAGTAAATCCGGGTGTTTTCATGGAACTTGCGGCGTTTCTCAAAGCATTGTCGGAGGCGTGCGGCGTCTCCGGGTACGAGGCGGATGTCGGGGCCTTGGTCCGGGAGCAGTTCGCCCCCTGGGCGGACGAGGTCCGGAGCGACTCGATGGGCAACCTCATCGCTCTCCGCCGGGGCACCGGTCCCGAACCGAGGCGGCGGATCATGCTGGCCGGGCACATGGACGAAATCGGGCTCATGGTGACTCAGATCGAGGGCGCCTTTCTCCGCTTCACCCAGGTCGGCGGTTTCGACGTGCGCACCCTGCCCGGACAGGAGGTGACCGTCCATGGAAGACGGCCTCTCCACGGCATCATCGGCTGCCGCCCCCCCCATGTGCTGTCCGAAGCCGACCAGGCCAAAGTCATCAAAATGGAAGACCTCTTCATCGATGTGGGTCTGGAAGCCGCCGAACTGGCCAAGGCCGTGCGCACCGGCGACGTGATCACCCTCGCCTCCCCCTGCATCGAGCTGAAGAACGAGCGCCTGGCGGGCAAGGCCTTCGACGACCGCGCCGCCGTCGCCGCCATCGCCTGCTGCCTCGAGGAGCTGGCCCGGGGCGGGCATTGCTGGGACGTGTACGCCGTCGCCACCGTGCAGGAGGAAATCGGCCTGCGCGGAGCCATGACCAGCGCCTTCGGCATCACCCCCGACATCGGCATCGCCATCGACGTGGGCTTCGCCAAACAGCCCGGCTTCGACGGTTTCGACGCCATCGAACTGGACAAGGGCCCCGCCCTCGCCATCGGCCCGAACATCCATCCGAAGCTCTTCGAGGCCATCAAAAAAGTCGCCGAGGAACAGGAAATCCCCTATCAGACCTCGGTCTATCCGCGCGGCACCGGCACCGACGCCAACGCCATCCAGATCACCCGCGACGGCATCGCCACCGCCCTGCTCTCCCTGCCCGAGCGCAGCATGCACACCCCCGCCGAAACCATCTGCGTGCGCGACATCGCCCGCACCGGCCGCCTGCTCGCCCGCTTCATCCAATCCCTCGGAGCCGATTCCCTCGACGCCCTCGCCTGGGACGCCCCCGCCAAGGAGAACGGCAAATGATTCTCGAATCCCTGTCCAACGCCTTCGGCCCCTCCGGCTGCGAAACCGAAGTCCGCGCCATTCTCCGCGAGGCCATCCGCGACCGGGTGGACGACCTCCGCGTGGACCATCTCGGCAACCTCATCGCCGAGCAGCGCGGCACCGCCGGCGAACTCACCGTCATGGTCGCCGCCCACATGGACGAGGTCGGCTTCATGATTACCCACGCCGACGACGCGGGCATGCTCCACTTCGTCATCGTCGGCAGCATCGACGACCGGGTGCTGCCCGCCAAGCGCGTCCTCGTCGGCCAGAGCCGGGTGCCCGGCGTCATCGCCATCAAACCGGTCCACAAAACCACCCCCGAGGAGCGTACCCGCGTGGTCAAGGCCGACCAGTTGGTGATCGACATCGGGGCCAGGAACAAGAGCGAGGCCGAAGGAGCCGTGAAGAAGGGCGACTACGGCGTCTTCGCCACCCGCTTCCGCGATCTCGGCGACACGGTCAGCGGCAAGGCCTTCGACGACCGCGCCGGCTGCGCGGTGCTGGTCGAGCTGATCCGGCGCGGCCCCTATCCCTTCACCTTCCGCCCGGTGTTCACCACCATGGAGGAAATCGGCCTGCGCGGGGCGCGGGTGGCGGGATTCGCGGTCAACCCCGACGCCGCCTTCGTGCTCGAAGGCACCATCTGCGACGACAGCCCCAAGGAGCGGGACGAAAGCCCCACCACCCAGCTCGGCAAGGGCCCGGCCATCAGCATCGCGGACAGTTCCGTGATCGCCGACCGCCGCCTGGTCAAGCTCCTGCTCGACACCGCCGAGGCCGAGGGCATTCCCTGCCAGTTCAAGCAGCCCGGCAAGGGCGGCACCGACGCCGGGGCCATCCACCTCGCCCGCGAGGGCGTCCCCACCGTCCCCGTCTCGGTCCCCTGCCGCTATATCCACAGCCCCGTCTGCCTGCTCCACAAGCGGGACCTGGAACAGACGGCCGACCTCATGGCCGCCGCCCTCCGCCGCCTCCCCGATACCTTCGCCCGCAACCGCGCCTGATTCCACGGAGACTCCCCCGATGAACGATACGATCCGCAACCTCGTCGAATGCTTCGGCCCCTCCGGCAGCGAGGACCGCATCCGCGACCTGATCCGCGAGATGGTCGAGCCCCACGCCGACGACCTCCGCGTGGACACCCTCGGCAACCTCATCGTCCGCAAAACCGGCGACGGCTCCGGCACGCGCATCATGCTCTCCGCCCACATGGACGAAATCGGCGTCATCGTCTCCTACATCGACGACCAGGGCTTCGTCCGCGTCCAGCCCGTCGGCGGGGTCAGCCCCATGCTCGAAGTGGGCGGCCGGGTCCAGTTCGAGAGCGGCATCGTCGGCGTGGTCAGCTACGAGAAGCTCCCCAACGGCACCCAGGTGCCGGGAATCGAGCATCTCTTCGTGGACGTCGCCGCCGCCAGCCGCGAATCCTGCCCGGTGAAACTGGGCGAGATGGGCTGTTTTCTGCAACCGATGATCGCGGTGGGCGGGCATCTCACGGCCAAGGCCATGGACGACCGCATCGGCTGCGCCATCCTGGTCGAGACCCTGCGCCGCCTCGGCCCCACGCCCCACGAAATCGTCGCCGTCTTCACAACCCAGGAGGAAGTCGGCCTGCGCGGCGCCACCACCGCCGCCTTCGGCGTCGCCCCCGAGATCGGCATCGCCCTCGACGTCACCCTCTCCCCCGACACCCCCGAACCCGCCGTCAAAATGGCCATCGGCCTCGACCGCGGCCCCGCCATC
>LVAZ01000110.1 GCA_001603055.1 Victivallales bacterium Lenti_02 | reverse complement strand
TCTTCGCCGACACCGCCGGAGACCAGCCATGAACTCCCCGGACCGCCGCGAGTTTCTGAAACTGGCCGGAGTCTGCGGCCTGGCCGCCCTGGCCCCGTCCTCCCTCCGCGGCGCGCCCGTCGCCCGGCCCAACCTGCTGCTGATCTGCGCCGAGGACCTCGGCCCCACCCTGGGCTGCTACGGCGACCCCCAGGCCGCCACCCCCAATCTGGACCGCCTCGCCGCCGAGGGCGTCCGCTTCGCCAACGCCTGCACCACCCAGGCCTCGTGCAGCCCCGCCCGCAGCAGCATCCTCACCGGCCTCTACCCCCACCAGAACGGCCAGCTCGGGCTCTCCCACTACGGCTATACCACCAAGCACGATCCCGCCAAGCTGCCCAACACCCTCCGCGAAGCCGGCTACCGCACCGGCATCATGGGCAAAATCCACGTGCAGCCGGAAAACTCCTTCGCCTTCGACTATCGCGGACTCGGCCACGGCGCCACCCGCAATCCCGAAAACGTCGGCAGGGATTTCCGCGCCTTCCTCGACCAGGCCCCCGGCCAGCCCTTCTTCTTCTTCCTCAACCTCGCCGACGCCCACACCCCCTTCGCCGACCAGGTGGACGGCTTCCCCGCCGACCCGGTCCGCCCCGACGACGTGAAACCCTGGCCCTGGCTCGGCATCGACACCCCCGAGCTGCGCCAGCGCGTGGCCGGCTACTACAATTCCCTCCGCCGCATCGATCTGGCGGTGGGCGAGGCGCTCCGCGCCCTGGCCGAACGGAACCTCGAAACCGACACCCTGGTGGTCTTCACCGGCGACCACGGCCCCGCCTTCTGCCGGGCCAAGACCACCAACTACGAGGCCGGTCTGCACGTGCCCCTCCTCGTCCGCCAGCCCGGCACCGTCCCCGCCGGCCAAGTCCGCCCCCAGCTCGTCTCCTTCGTGGACCTCATGCCCACCTTCCTCGCCGCCGCCGGTCTGCCCCTGCCCGGAACCCTCGCCGGCCGCCCCCTGCAACCCCTGCTTGCGGACGCGGGCACCCCCTGGCGCGACACCCTCTGCGCCGAACACACCGCCCACGGCCCCCTCAACTACTTCCCCCGCCGCAGCATCCGCGACGCCCGCCACAAGCTCATCCTCAACCTCGAAGCCGCCAGCCGCCCCAATCCCATCCCCAGCGTCGACGGCTGCCCCGCCACCCGCCAGGCCCTCGCCGGCGACGACGAGGCCGCCAAATCCCTCCACCAGCACACCGTCAACCCGCCCCCCGTCGAACTCTACGACCTCGAACAGGACCCCGGCGAAACACGCAACCTCGCCGACGACCCCGCCCACCGCCCCACCCGCGAACGCCTCCTCGCCCAGCTCGAACATTGGCGCCGCGATACCGGCGACCCCACCCTGACGGCCGAGGGGCTCCGCGAACTGACCGCCTTCCACGACCGGGTCACAACCGAGACCGGCCAGCGACTGGCGGCGGAAAAAGAGCGTCTCGGCACCCCCAAGCTCCCCCCGAAGGCCGTCCAGAAGGCCATGCAAATCCAGCCCGACTACGCCGTCCCCGCCCCGAACCTCTAGCCCCGGCCCGAAAATGCAGCTATTTCCTTCCGAACCCACTTGCAGGCCAGCAAACCAACTCCTATAGTATCTGCCGTTCGCTGAAAGCTCCTCAGGACTTGAAAGCGTACCTGTAGCTCAATCGGATAGAGCGTCTGGCTACGGACCAGAAGGTTTGGGGTTCAAGTCCCTACAGGTACGCCATCTTTTTTCCAAGGTGGCGGGGTAGCTCAGTTGGTAGAGCAGAGGACTGAAAATCCTTGTGTCGCCAGTTCAAATCTGGCCCTTGCCACCACTTTTTCCCCCTGCTGCCCAAGTGGCTGCACCCCGGAACCGCCGATTCTCACCCACCCCGAGAATCGGCGGTTTTGCGCATGTCGGGAACCGCGGCACCGATGGCAGTGCCGGCTACACCGTGTTTGCCACTGGTACACCGGGCACCAGCGGAGTGCGCAAGCAAGATGCCTCCCTTGCCGCCAGGCGCTCCTGTTCCGCACGGGAGCCCGGAGGTTTTCCGCGTGGCATGATTCCGGGACAGGGCATGGTGCCAAACTTGGGCCAACACCCGAACCGCCTGCGGCCAAGCCGGGAACGTCGGGAAAGATGGCGGGTTGAATTCGCGCAACTGCCCGAAAGAAATACAGGGCGATGCAAGTCGGCAACCGCCTTGGGAGGCTCCGGAAATCGGTCCGGGGACGACTGGTCCCCGCTCTTGAAGACGAACTCGGCGGAAAGAGTGGCAAATATCGCCGCCCGCGAACCCCGGACACGCCGGTTCACCGCGCCTTTGCGGCCATCCCTTCCTGGCCGCTGCGGCCCCCGGACGTTGTTCCGACGGCCGCGAGCTCTTCGCGGATGCGCCGGAAGGCGGCGGGCGAGGCGCCTCGCAGTTGCCTGAAGACGCGGGAGAAATGGTGGCGGTCGCAGAACCCGCAGTCCGCCGCGATCCGTTCCAGGGTGTGGTCGGTGAACTGCAGGAGCAGGCAGGCGTGCTGGATGCGCTTCCGGCGGAACCTGTCCTGGCAGCTCTCCCCGACCGCGTCCCGGAAACGGCGGAGGAAGGTGCGCAGGCCCAGCCCGGTGGAAGCGGCGAACTCAAGGTTGGCGACGGGGCGGTGGAGATTGGCGAGCATGTGCTCCTCGGCGCGGGCGATCGCGGGATCGGAACAGCGGCCGGCCAGCCATGACTCCGGCACCTGGGCCAGCCCCCACATGCACAGGGCGTGGCGGGCGGCCAGTTGGCGGGCGGAGAATGCGTCTCCGGATTCGGCCATCAGGTCGCGGGCGAGGGCCGCCAGGTCGGGGCCGTGCGCCAGGGGCAGGACGCCGGGGGCGGGCGCATCGAAGGGGCGGTCGGCGACGAAGTGGATGTAGAATTGCTCGATGGGACCGTCGCTGCGGCTGCCGTAGTCGGTGTCCGGAGCGATGAGGTAGGCGGAATGCGGGGCCATGGCGATGTCGCGCCCATCGTGGCGGATCACGCCGGTCTGCCGACCGTTCCAGTACAGCCGCCAGTAGGGGGCCGCCAAGTGCTCCCAGTTCCATGCGTCCACCTGGACGTACCGGCAGCAGAGGATGCGCAATCCGAATTTCGGCTCGTTCTGCATGGGATCGGTTCTCCGGCGCGGCAAGGCGCGTTTGCCGCAATGTACTCGTCCGGCGGACGGTTTCCTCCTCGGCATGGCGCGACTGTACACATAATTGGCGCGGGCGTCACCGTTGTCCACGAGGTCGGCTGGTCTATCCTAAACAGGTGCCCCAGAGTTGTTCATAAACAAGGAACGCCCGCATGAAAGCATCTCTCCGAAGCCGCCAGGTACACCTTGATTTTCACACCTCCGAACGGATGCCGGGCGTGGGGGCCGGATTCGACGAGAAGCAGTTCCAGAAGGCGCTCAAGCTGGGGAGCGTGAACTCGATCACGGTGTTTGCGAAGTGCCACCATTCCTGGTCCTACTACCCAACCCAGGCGGGCATGGTGCATCCGACCCTGGGGACCGACCTGCTGGGACGGCAGATCAAGGCGTGTCATGAAATCGGGGTGCGCTGCCCGATCTATATCACGGTCGGCTGGTCGGCCAACGACGCGGACATGCACCCCGAGTGGTGCGCCCGGCGGCCGGACGGAACCATCGCCGTCACCAACTACGATCTCGAAGCGGGGCCGGAGACGCCCAAGCCCATCGTCTCGTGGAAGTTCCTCTGCCCGAGCGGCGGCTACCGCGAGCGAATCCTGGCCCAGACCCGCGAGATTTGCGCGGCCTATGCCGTGGACGGGCTCTTCTACGATATCTGTTTCGGCCCGGCTACCTGCTACTGCGCCACCTGCCGGGCCGGCATGGCGGAGCAAGGCATCGACGTGGACGACGAGGATGAGGTCCGCCAGTACACCCGGAGCAAGTGGACCGACTTCATGAAGGCCTGCCGGGCGGTCCTGCACGAACGCCATCCCGAGGCCACGCTCTATTTCAACGGCGGCGCCAACCTGGACACGCCGCAGGAGGTGCTCGATTTGCAGACCCATCTGGAGCTGGAGGACCTGCCCACCACCTGGGGCGGATACGACAAGTTCCCGTTGCGCGCCCGCTACCTGCGCCGCCAGGGCAAGCCCTACCTGGCCATGTCCGGCAAATTCCACACCATGTGGGGCGAGTTCGGCGGCTTCAAGCATCCCGACGCCATCCGCTACGAGGCCGCCGCCATGGTCGCCTACGGGGCCGCCTGCTCCTTCGGCGATCAGGCCCACCCCTCCGCCGCCATGGACCTCGACACCTACCGCAACATCGGCGTCGGCTACCGCTACGTGCGCAAGATCGAGACGTACGGCATCGGTGCCGCGCCGCTGACCAACCTGGGCATGCTTCTGGGCGGGGGGCCGGGCCGGACCGCCCATGCCGAGGGCGTCGCCACCATGCTTCTCGAAGGACAGTGCGATTTCGACGTGGCCGAGCCCGAGGACGACCTGTCCCGTTTCCAGACCGTCATTCTCCCCGGCAGCCGTTTCCTGACGGCGGAGTCCGCCGCCCGCCTCAACGCCTACCTGCGCGGCGGCGGCTCGCTCCTGGTGCTGGGCGAGTCCGCTCTCGCCAAGGACACGGACGCGCTGCTGCTCGACATCGGCGGCGAGTATCTCGGGGCGGCGCGGTATAAAGAGGACTATCTGGCGCTCGGGCCGGCTATCGGCAAGGGGCTGGTGCGGTCGCCGTTCCTGAACTACACCGCCGCCATCCGGGTCAAGCCGACCTCCGGCCGCTGTCTGGCCGCGATCCACGAACCCTACTTCGACCGCACCTACGGCCATTACTGCTCGCACCAGAACACGCCGAACCGCCTGGAGCCCGCGGAACACGCTGGTGCCCTGCAGAAGGGCCGGGTTCTCTTCCTGGCCCACGGTCTCGGCAAGATGTACCACGAACACGGTGCCCGTCTCCACCGGGACCTCTTCCTGAATGCCCTGGCCCGTCTGCACACCCGGCCGCTGCTGCGAACCTCGCTGCCGAGTTCCGGCCGGGCGACCCTGGTCAGCCAGCCGGGCCGCAAGCGGCATGTGGTGCATCTGCTCTACGCGCCGCCCCTCAAGCGCGGTCGCTGCTTGGTCATCGAGGACCTGCCCACGCTGCGCGACGTGCCGGTGTCCGTCCGCGTGCCGGAAACCGTCAAGCGCGTCCGTCTGCCCCTGACCGGCGAGTCCCTGCCGTTCCGGGTGGCCGACGGAGTATTGGAGACGGTGGTTCCCGAGGTCCACGTCCACCAGATGCTGGTTCTCGAATGGTAGGGAAGACAACGCGAAACGCAAGCGGAAGACCGATCCCATGACGACACGAACCATGAAGGTGAACAGGGCCTGTGTCGCGCTCGCCCTGCTTGTCTTTGCTGCCAGCGCGGGCGGGGCCGAAGAGGCGGCTCAGAGGAAAGGGAATGCGCCGGCGGCAGTCGCGGCGGTGCCCGCGTTGCTCACGGAATTGGCCAGTAACGACATCGGCAGGGTCCACGTGGCGACTGAATCCCTGGTCAAAGCAGATTCCGCAGTTGTCCCCGCGTTGGCCGAAGGGCTTGCCGGCACGAGCGACCCGTTCGTCCGCCTGAAAATCATCGAGATTTTCGCGCGACTGCGCGGCGAAGGGGGCGACGCCCTGCCGGTTTTGAGCGGCCTTGTGATTCAGGAAAAAGGAACCGAGCGGGAGAGGGCGGCGCGCGCCATCAACTGGATCGCCACCGACCGGAAGGACGGGGGCACGCCCCTCGCCATTCCCGATGTCGATGCGATCATGGCCGTGCTCCTCGCCGACCTCGGCCAGGAGGATCCGAAGATAAGGGACAGCGCGGCGCGGGCCGTGGCCTATCTCGCCCCTTTCCTCGATGCGGCGGCAAAAGACAGCCTGATTTCCGCCCTGATTCCACTGACCGGGGATTCCACCGCGGTCCGTCACAAGCATATCTGGTGGAGTTGGATTCCAGGAATCACACGGTATCCGGTCCGGGAGGCGGCAGCCTGGGCCCTCGAACAGCTCGGGATGGACGATCCGCGTGTGCGTGCCTGCTTGGAGCGCCACTACGGCCAGCGGCTGTTCTCGCGTCTGAATCTCGCCATTCCGGAATTGGCGGAAGTCGCCGCCGCCGTCAGGGCCGATGCGTACGGCAAGGCGCTGCAATTGTACAAGCCGATCTTCCTGCGAAGGATTGGCGCCGCAGCCTTCGAAGATCCGTGGAATTGGGGGCATGTGGGGTCCGCCGCCCAGTTGCTGACGAATGTTCACACGGCCAAGCAATATGCCCTCAATACGGGGGCTACCCGCTATGTGGGTGCCCCCGGCGCCATGGACTGGTTCATCGATGAACCGCAGAATAACTCCTGGCCGGAGTTGACCCACCGCATGTCCTGGACCGGCTATCTGCTCAAACCCGAGCACGGCGGCTTCGCCAAGGATGGCAATCCCGCCTACCTGCGCCACTGGATGGCGGTTTTCAGCGATTTCGACTCGAACCTGCGTCACCAGCAGGCGATCGTCGAGGAGCAGTACCGCAAGATCGGCATCGGCAAGGTCTGGTGGAGCTACGACGGCAGTTTCCGCTGGATTTTGTGGCAGGCCTTCCGCGCCGAGGCGCGCATGAACGGCCTGGCCTACGCGATGCGCACCTTCCCCGAGCGGACGCACGAGGCCGTCTGCGAGGTCCTGCTGGCGAAGTTCCTCGTCGCCGCCGCCG
>LVAZ01000109.1 GCA_001603055.1 Victivallales bacterium Lenti_02 | reverse complement strand
GGCTCGGAGATGTGTATAAGAGACAGGAAGTCGGCGGCGGGGCGCGGCTCGGCCCAGGGGGGGACGGGCTGCGGGGGCCGCCAGCGGAGATCGCTCACGGGCGGCGCGGCGTAGGGGATGCCCCGGAAGACGAACAGGCCGTCCTCGGCGGTGCCGAGCAGGGGCCCGGCGGCGGTCCGGACCAGCGGGGGCTCGGCGGCCAGGGAGAGGGCAAGGGTCAGCAGCAGCAGGGGAAGGCGGGAAAACATGAGGGTACTCCAAAGGAACTGGCGATTCCATCCGTTTCCGGGATAACGTCGCCGAGTCGCCGGTATTGCCTTGCCGCCAGGGGTTCGGGAAGCGGAAGGCGTTGCTTTCGGCGGGCGGGCGGGGTACATTCTCCGGCCCGGAGCCCGTCGGTTCCGGTTCAGCGGACACACCCTCATTCAGGATACATATCATGGTCGAGAAACTGCAGAAAGCCACGTGGTTCAAGGGGCGTCGCGGCCCGGTCGTGCTGGTCATCATGGACGGCGTCGGCTACGGCAAATTCGAGGAGGGGGACGCGGTCCGCTCGGGGCTGACTCCCACCCTGGACTGGTTCCACGCGAACTGCCCGAACACGGCGCTGAAGGCGCACGGCACCGCCGTCGGCCTGCCCAGCGACGAGGACATGGGCAACAGCGAGGTGGGTCACAACGCCATCGGCTCCGGGCGGGTCTTCGCCCAGGGCGCGAAGCTGGTGAACCGCTCGATCGACAGCGGCCAGATGTTCGCGGGCGAAACCTGGAAGAATCTGGTGGCCAACTGCGTGGCCAACCAGTCGGCGCTGCATTTCCTCGGCCTGTTCTCGGACGGCAATGTGCACAGCCACATCGACCACCTGAAGGCGATGATCGAGCGGGCCAAGGCCGAGGGCGTGGCCAAGGTGCGCGTGCATATTCTGCTCGACGGGCGGGACGTGGGCGAGACCAGCGCGCTCGAATACGTGGACCCCTTCGAGGCGTTCCTGGCCGGGCTGAACGGCCCTGGCTTCGACGCCCGCATCGCCTCCGGCGGCGGCCGCATGAACATCACCATGGACCGCTACCAGGCGAACTGGGACATGGTCAAGCGCGGCTGGGCCACCCATGTCCAGGCCGAGGGACGCCAGTTCCCCAGCGCCCGCGCGGCCGTCGAGACCCTGCGCAAGGAAACCGGGGCCATCGACCAGGACCTCGACGCCTTCGTGATCGCCGCCGACGGCCAGCCTGTGGGGCGCATGGAGGACGGCGACTCGGTCGTCTTCTTCAACTTCCGGGGCGACCGCTCGATCGAGATCACCGCCGCCTTCGAGGAGGACGAGTTCCCCCACTTCGACCGGGGGCGCCGCCCCGCCGTGATGTACGCGGGGATGATGGAGTACGACGGCGACCTGCATGTGCCGAAGCGCTACCTCGTCACCCCCCCGGCCATCGACCGCACCCTCAGCGAGTACGTCTGCGCCACCGGGCTGCGCTCGCTGGCCATCAGCGAGACCCAGAAGTACGGCCATGTGACCTACTTCTTCAACGGCAACAAGTCGGGCTACATCGACAAGTCGCTCGAGACCTACATCGAGATACCCTCGGACATCCTGCCCTTCGAGCAGCGCCCCTGGATGAAGGGTGCCGAGATCACCGACGAGGTGCTGAAGGCCGTCGCCTCGGGCAAGTACCACTTCATCCGGCTGAACTTCCCGAACGGCGACATGGTGGGGCACACCGGGGTCTACGCGGCGGCCCAGATCGCGGTCGAGACGGTGGACCTCTGCCTGGCCCGGATCAAGAAAGCCGTGGACGCGGCGGGCGGGGTGATGGTGATCAGCGCCGACCACGGCAACGCCGACGACATGTACGAGCACGAGAAGAAGACCGGCGCGGTGAAGATCGAGGACGGCAAAAAGAAGGTGAAGACCGCCCATTCGCTGAACCCGGTCCCCTGCATCGTCTACGACCCCGAGGGCCAGGGCGAATACGCGCGGGAGCTGGTTGCCGGTCTCGGCATCAGCAGTCTGGCCGCGACCTGTCTGAACCTGCTGGGCTACGAGGCGCCGGGGGACTACGACCCGAGCGTGCTCGCGCCCGTGAACTAGCGCCCGGCCGGGCCGCGAGGAATCCCATGTCCGTCTGCGATTGCGCCATTGTCATGCTCGCCCACTGCGGGGCCGAGTTCACCCGCCACAACTTCGCCCAACTGCTGGGCGGGGCCGATCTGCCGCGCGAGCTGTTCCTGGTGGACAATGGCTCGACCGACGAGACCGCCGCGCTGTTCGCCGATTCCATTCCCCGGTTCGCGGCGGCGGGGGTGAAGGTGACGACCTGGCGCAACGCGGAGAACAAGGGCTGCTCGCTGGCCCGCAACGAGGCCTGGGCAAAGGTCACCGCCCCCTACACGGTGCTGATCGACAGCGACGCCTGCGTGCGCACGCGGGACTGGCTCTCGCGGTTTCTGGCCCATTTCGCGGCGCGTCCGCAACTGGGCATTCTCGGCCCGAAGCTGGTCTACCCCTACCTGCCGCACAAGATACAGTGCGCGGGGGTGGGAATCAGCCGTCTGGGCCGGGTGTCCTTCCGGGGCCGGGGGGCCGACCGCGAGGATCCCCGCTATGCTGAATACTGGCCCACCTGGAGCCTGATCAGCGCCTGCTGGATGATGCGCACCGATCTGCGCGAGAGCGTCGGCTATCTGGACGAGCTGTTCCATCCCGTCCAGTACGAGGACCTCGATCTCTGCCTGCGGGCCAGGCTGGCGGGCTACGAGGTGGCCTACACGCCCGACATCGAGATGTACCACTTCGAGGGCATCACCACCGCCTCCTTCGGCCAGGACGAGTACAAGACCAACATCGCCCGCAACTCGCTCAAGTTCCGGGGCAAGTGGCACCACGTCTTCCCCCGGTTCCCCGACGATCTGCCCGCCGAGGAATACCGCTGGCTGCGCCGGGCCGAACTCGGACTCCGGCCCGAACTCGATCTCGCCTACGCCTGATTCCGGGGCGGCTACTGGTTGTCCCAGATGTTGGCGGGATCGCCGTGGCGGTAGGGCCCGCCCCAGGCCTTTTGGTAGTGCATGGCCTCGACGCGGCCGTCGCAGAAGGCGAGGTTGACCAGGGGGCGGTGGACGAAGGGGTTGAGGGGGCGGCGCATGGACCACTGGGTGGTGGGGTTGTCGCTGGTGAAGCTCACGGCATAGCCGAGCTCCCAGTCCCCGGACGAAGACCGCTCCCAGGTGTCGATGTGGCGGCTGACGGCATCGTAGGCGAGCTGGGTGTTCTCGCCCATGTAGACGGTTCCCGAGGGGTTGGGCACGTAGGTGGCCATGTCGCGGCCGCCGAGGGCGCCGTAGAGCCCGTAGCAGAAATTGCCGTCGAGGGAGTTCGCGGGGCAGAGCCGGTTGGCCTCGTCGCCGTAGTAGGGCTTGAGCTTGGCCCAGAAGATGCGCTGGGCATTGTCCGTTGCCTGGACATTGCTGTCCCAGCCGACGACGATGTGGCCCTTGTTGTCCTGCTGGTAGGTGGCGAGGGCCTGGGCGAGGAAGCGGAGATTGCCCTGGCAGTCGGTCATCCTGGCCTTGATTCTGGACTCGCTCATGGCCGACATGATGAAGGAGAGCATGATCGAGACGAGGGCGATGACGACCAGCAGCTCGATGAGCGTGAAGGACAGGGCACGCAGGGCACGCGAATGCACGGCAATTCTCCGTTGTGGCTTCCGGGTCCGGGCCGACCAGAGGAACACCGCCCGGGTCTATAGTATGCCGGAAAATGGGCGGGTCAGCAAGCCGCGCGGGGGAAAAACACGATCAAAAGGCCAGGGCGAGGAGGGCCTGGACGAAACCGATGGCGGCGCCGAGGATGGCGCCGAAGGCGGTGATGTGGCGGAGCTGGGTGCGGGTGACCTGGAGGATGAGGCTTTCGAGTTCGCGCAGGTCCAGTTGGTTGATGCGGTCCTCGAGCAGTTGGCCCACGTCGAGGGGTCCGCCGGTTTCGAGGGCCTTGGCGGCGACTTCATCGAGGGCTTCGGCGAGATGGCGCATGATGGCTGGTTTGGCGCCCTTGACCATGCCGGCGATGAAGCCGAGGGAGGCGATGAGGGTGTCCACTTTGGTCTCGAGCAGGGCGAGCATGCGGGCGCCGGTCATGAGTTCGTGGAGGTGGCGGCCGGAGATGAGGTGGCGCTCGAAGGCGCGGGCGATGGAGGCGGCCAGCTCGGCGCGCTTGCGGGGGATGACGCCGGGGGTGAAGGGCACCCGGCAGCCGGCCAGGGTCCAGGGCTGGAAGGGCCGGAAGAGCATGCGGATGGCGAGATGGTTGGTGAGGGCGCCGATGCCGGCGCCGACCAGGGGGAAGACGAGGAAACGCAGCAGGCTCATGGCGGGGTCACACGTTGGTGCGCAGGGCGTCGGCCGGGACCATTTTGGCGGCGACGCGGGCGGGGTAGATGGCGGCGAGGATGGCCAGCACGGTGCCGGCCAGGACGGATTCGACGCCGGCCACCACAAGGGCGGGGAAGGGCGTGCTGGCGATGAGCAGGGCGGCGCCGCTGCTCAGCAGGTAGGCGACGAAGGGGACGAGGAAGCCGACGCAGGTGCCGACGAGCGCGCCGAGCAGGCCGATGAGGAAGCTCTCGATGAGGAAGAGTTTGACCACGAAGCCGGAGAGGGCGCCGAGGCATTTCATGGTGCCGATTTCACGGAAGCGCTCGGTGACGCTCATCAGCATGGCGTTGCTGATGCCGATGACGGTGACCAGCATGGAGACGACGGTGATCCAGATGCGGCGGGCCTTGGCCTGGTCCGCGCGGCGGGCGTCCTTGGCGATCTCCTCCTCGCTTTTCTGGTAGGTGAGGGAGGAGTAGGCCGCGCGGGGATGGAGTTCGCGCAGGGCCTCCTGGTTGTAGCGCCCGAACTGGCAGTCGAGGAGAACGGGCTGGTGCATGGCCTCGAGCAGGGGGCGGAGGGTGTCCGGCGGCAGCGCGGGCAGATTGGCGTGGAGGAGGACGGCGAGGTGGGCGTCGGCGAAGGCGTCGGCCGTCGCGGTGGCGCGGACGAAGGCGGGTCCGGCGAATTCGGCGGGGAGGGGTCCGCTGCCCGGCTCGGGCAGATAGAGGACGCGGAGGCTTGCCGGGTCGGCCTTGGCGGCCATGCGGGCGAGGAGCCGGCGCTGGTGGTCGTCGGCGACGGGCCCGGCGACGAGGAGGACCAGCTTGCGGTTGGCGAAGAGGCCGATTTCGTCCTCGATGAGTTTGAGGAGGCGCATGACTTCGGTGTTGGTGCGGCGTTCCTGGGCCATGCCGCCGCGCAGGGCCTCGCCGGTGAGGACGCTCATGAGGAAGGCGATGCCGAGGACGACGCCGGACATGGTGATGAGGGAGCGTCCGAGGCGGATTTTCAGGCCGCGCAGGGTGATGCGGATGGCGACGGGCCAGGGCAGGATGACCTGTTCCTGGATGCCTTTGCGGGCGGGTTTTTCGCGGGCTTCGCTCATGGACGCTCCTAGAGGGGCAGGCCGGAGATGGCTTTCGAGATCAGCGTGACGGCCACGCAGGCCATGCCGACCAGCCCTTCGCCGACCAGATAGCCGGCCATGACCACGGGCAGCACCCGCAGCAGATTCGACCGGCCGTACTTTTTCTGCAGGTAGAACCGGGCGATCAGCGCGCCGATGATTTCGAGGATGAAGCCATGGCAACTGTGGCCGATGCCGCGGACGAAGCCGTAGACGAACATGATGGGCGCGCCGAAGCGCTGGAGGATGAGGAACATGGAGCAGGTGAAGAAGGTGCCGATGCCGATGAGGCCGGGTTTGAAGGCCTTGTCGAACATGGTCTCGACCAGGCCGTCGCCGGTGGTGGCCGACCACATGATGAGCGCACCCTTCACCCGCTGGTCCCACATGATCTCGGTGAAGGGGAAAGTCGAGGAGGGAATCTCGCTCGAATACCAGATGAAGCTCCAGAAGATGAAACCGAGGAGGATGGTGAGGGGCATGCGGAAGAGGTCGAGCTTGATCAGGCTGGTGAACTTGGTGCCGGTCAGCTCGTTCACCCGGAAGGACTGCGCCATGGCGCCGAAGTTCTCCTCGGGGAAGGGGGCGAGCCAGACGTTCAGGCCCTGGGTGCCGGAGAGGAGGATGGCCCCTTCCTTGATGAAGGGGATGTCCACGTGCTGGCCGTTCACCGCGATCATGCGGGCGTTGATGTAGGAAAGGACGGGAGTGAAAATGAAGGCGAAGAAAACCAGGAAGATGACGGGGAAGTCGGGCACGAGCCATTTGCAGAGGGAGCACATGGCGGTGGCGGCGAGGAAATAGCCGACGATGCAGAGCTTGAGGGACCAGTCGCCGCGGCCGGGGGGAACGGCCCAGACGTCGTGGCGGTCGCCGACCAGCTCGCGGCGGCGTTTGTGCTGCTCGCGGATGTTGCTCCACATGGCCTTGCCGGTCTGGCAGAGGCTGATGACGGCGATGCCCATGGCGCAGCCGATGCCGAAGCTGAAATAGAAGTCGATGTTGTTGGAGATGCCGGTGTCGACGGTGCCCATGCCGGGCTGCCAGGTGGTGAGGACGCCGGTTTTGACGAGGATGGGGTTGAGGACGAAGGTGAGGAGGATGGCCAGACCGGTTCCCTGGATGGCGCGCCAGGGGATGATCATGCCGGTGATGATGAGGGAGAGATGCCAGACAATGCCGGTGGGCACGGCGGGGAGGATGGCCTCGGTGGCGGTGGTCATGTCGTACCAGGGAATGGGGAAGATCATCATGGGCTTGGCCAGGAAGGCGCCGCTGATGACGGGGAGGCCCACGTAGAAGATGCCGAAGCCGAGGCCGATCATGGTGCCGGAGGAGAAGGCGCGCCATTTCCAGGCGTTCTTCTTGTCGTGGGCCTCGGCGATGGCCATGGAGCCCTGGGCCGAGATGGGGGCGAAGGGGAAGGGCAGACGCTCGAAGTCGGAGGTGAGGCGGAACAGGGCGTAGCCGAGGGTGTAGCGCTTGATGAAGCCGAGCAGCCAGGTGGTGAGGCCGAAGATGAGGAAGGGGAGCAGCCAGTCGCGGTGCAGGAAGGTGCGCTCGGCGATGGCCAGCGAGTCGGCCGGCGGCGCCCACCAGGTGGGGAACTGGCCGGCCAGGCCGGCGGACATGACCGGGTCGCTGTTCACCAGATAGGCCTTGTAGACGAAGCCGGCGAAGACGCCGGTCTGGGCGGCCATCATCGAGCCGGCCACGTGGAGCAGAAGCACCGCCTCCTGGCGGTTGAGGTTCTTCATGGCCCGGCGGCTGACCTCGGAGAAGATGATGAGGGTGACCCAGGGGGCGGCGCCGAGGCCGCCGCCGTTGATGAGGCCGAGGTAGATGGCGCCGGGGAGCATGAGGGTGCCGCAGAAGATGGCGCCCAGGACGGTGGTCCAGGTGAAGGCGTCCTTGTACTCGGTGGGCTCCTCGAGAATGCCCCGGTAGAGTTCGAGTTCGGCGTCGGAATGGGCTTTGCGGGCGCGGTTGCTCACTGGTTGGTCCCCCCCGCGGCGGCGTCGGGTTCGGCGGCTTCTTCGGCGTCGGGCTCGGCGGCGGCCCTGAGTTCGGCGATGCGGGCCTGGATGCGCTCCTCCTCGTCGGCCAGGGGCGCGGGGGCGGCGCCGAGCAGGCGGCGGGCGCGCTGGAGGTACTGGAGCTTCTCGATCTCGGGCACCACGCGCCAGTCGAGGAAGTGCTTGCGCAGGATGGTGAGGAAGAGGTAGTTGGTGCGGACCCAGGCGGCCTGGCTGCCGGAGAGGTGGGTGAGGGTGAGGTGGGCGAGGGTCTGGCCGGTGCGGGGGTCCTCGCTGAACTGGATGCAGGTCTCCTGGCTGACGCCGAGGTCGTAGGGCCGCAGCCAGACGGTGGTGCGCACGGTGGAGGCGACGGCCTCGCCGAAGCGTTCGAGGGAGCCGGCGGGGGGCGAGCAGTAGAACTTGCCCGCGGAGCCCTCGCCGAATTCGTCGAACCAGCCGGTGAAGTAGGCGACGATGGCGACGCGGTCGCGGATGCTGAAGGTGAAGGGGAGGTCGAAACTGATGATCCCGTCGACGGGCTCGGGCAGGCGCCACTTCATCTCGTCGGCCGGGGCGGCCAGCCGGGCGGCGGCGCGGGCGGGGAACCAGGTGGAGACCAGGACGGCGAGCATGATGACGGCCGAGTAGAGGACGGCGTAGATCGAGGAGTAGTTGATGGTGAGCCCGGCCTTGGCGCCCAGGCCGGCCAGGGCCACGACCTGGCCGGTGCCGGTGGCGACGAGATAGCCGCCGAGGGCGCCGACCACGGCGTAGACGCAGGCCTCGGCGATGAACAGGAAGAAGACGTGGAAGGGGTTCAGGCCGACCGCGTTGTAGACGTAGATTTCGTCCTTGCGCTCGTAGACGCTGCCGCGCATGGTGTTGAGCACGGTGAGGGAGGCGATGAGGAGCGGGATGAGCAGCTCGAGGTAGTTCGAGCCCTTGGGCTTGCGGATTTTGGCCCCGAAGTAGGCGGTGTCGCCGATGCCGTAGAAGGCCTTGCTGCCGGTCTTTTCGAGGTAGCGGTCGAGGATGGCGCGGACCTCGCGGTGGGAGCCGGCCTTGGTGAGGTCGACGGCGATGGAGGCGACGTGCCAGCCGGCGGTGCGGGACTGGTCGTTGCAGATGATGATGTCGTCGCCGCTCAGGCGCTTCATCATCTCGGGCATCTCGTCGTCGCTGGTGCTTTCCTCGCGGGGGCGGCCGACGATGGACTCGACGTCGTAGGGGGCGAGGGTTTCGCCGTCGAGGTCGCGGATGCCCTCGAAGCGGTTGCTGTCGTAGATGCCCATGACGCGGAGGGCGGTTCCCTCGACCGAGATTTTGACTTCGCTGGTGGCGACCTGCTCGGGGGTGATGCGCATTTCGGCGGCCATGCGGGCGGGGATGAAGCAGGTGTCGGGGTCGTCGTTGCGGAACCAGTAGTGCTGGTGGCGGGTGTCCTCCTCGGCGGGGGGGACGCCGGTGAGGAACATGCGGTCGAAGTTGATGGGCTCCTTCTCGTTGAGGCGGAGCTTGCCCTTGAAGTGGACGAAGATGGACTCGGGCTTGGGCTGGCGCTGCTTGGGGAAGAGGACCAGACCGGCGGCCTCGAGGCGCTCGGGCTCGCGCTTGGGCAGTTTGCGCTCCTCGTCGGTGAGTTCCCGGCCCTCCTCGGCGGCGAGGCGGCGGCGGGCGCGCAGTTCCTCGCGCTCGGCGGCGCGGAGGGGCAGCTCGTCCTCGAGGTTGACGGGGAGGATGGATTTGCCCCGGGCGGTGCGGGCGGCCTCGAGCCGCTCGGGGTCGAAGAGGTTGACCACCTGCATCTCCCGCCCGGCGAGCAGGATGACGGGCGGTTCGGCGGCCTGGACCAGGTCGGGGGTGATGCCCAGCTCGGCGGCGGCGGCGACCGAGAGGATGCAGGAGCGCTCGATCTCGGTGGCGAACCAGCGCTCGCCGCAGACCAGGAAATCGGCCACCTTGAAGTCGGGGGAGGGGGCGAGGGCCAGGGAGCCGCGGGAGACCCAGCGGCGGGTGTCGTCGCCGTCGCCCCGGGTCAGGGTCACGGGCAGATTGTCGATCTCCTCGGGGCTGATGTAGGTTTCGGCCTCGAGCTTCTTGTTCATGGGCATGAGGCCCCAGAGGCCGCCCACGTCCCAGCGGCGGACGGCCACGTCGAAGTCGTTCTCGAAGGCGCGCACCAGCACGTCGGTCTGGGTGCCCAGGTGGGCCAGGGTGTTGCGCCGGATTTCGAGGCCGGTGTAGGGGGCGCGGCCGATGGGGTACATCACCTCCTGGTACTCGTTCTCGACGGCGGTGAAGCAGATCATGACGAAGGTGATGAGGACCAGGGTGGTGGCGGTGAGGGTGGTGCGCACCTTGCGCTTGCGCATGTTGTTGATGCCGAGCAGGAAGCCGGTCATGGCGGCGCTCGCCTTGGTGACTTCGGCGGTGGTCTGCTGGCCGTGGATGATCTTCTGGTACTCGGTGACGGCGGCGCGGAATTTGGCGCTGACGAAGAAGGTGACGATGATGCTGAGCATGAGGGTGACGAAGCCGAGCAGGATCATGAAGCTGGAGCGGACGATGAGGAAGGCGGGGTGCAGCTCGCGGAGGAGGAAGAAGACCGCCAGGAAGATCACGCCCACCCAGAGAATCTGGAGGCGGATGTCGCTGCTGCCGACCACCAGCTTCTCCATGAAGAAGGCGAAGGGGATGAGCAGGAGGAGGTAGAAGACGATGCCGTAGACGGCCTCGGCCTTGCTGTCCTTGATGACCGGGTGGATGGTGTTCGAGAAGGCGAGGCTGTCCTTCATGGTCTTGAAGGCCTCGTAGTGCTCGCCCTGCCCGCGCAGTTCCCCGCCCTTGCGGGCGAGGTCGCGGGCGGCCCTCTCGGCCTCGCGGGTGTGCTCGGCGAGGAGGCCGCGGTCGCCGTAGCGGAGGGCGCGGCGCCGGTTGATGGCGGCCATGCTGCGGGCGAGGTCGTCCTCCATGTGGTAGAGGAACTGGCTGTCGGCGGCGAGGTAGCCCCGGCCCTCGATCTCGTCCTCCTCGGCGTTCGCCTTTTCGAGGTCCTCGGGGCTGATGTTCAGGGCGATGCCGGAGATGCGCAGCAGGCTCTCGTTCTGGGGCGAGCCGAAGAGGAAGGTGGGGAAGAACTGGGCGTCGGGTTCGAGGTAGAGGACGTACTCGCCCTCGTAGAACTGCTCGGTGAAGAAGCGCTTGGGCTTCGAGAAGCCGCGGATGAGCCGGGCCTCGACCCGGTCGTAGAGCTTCATCGCCTTCGGGTTCTCGGCCTTGAAGATGTGGACGGGGACGCAGCGGAAGAGGACGATGCGGGTGAGTTCGCCGATCTGGTAGACGCGGCGGTTCTGGGTGGGGTACTTCTGCTCGTAGCCGAGGTCGCGGGTCCAGCGGATGTCGCCGGTCTCCAGGTCGGGCCGGGCGGCGTGGAGGTCCATGATGCCCCAGCGCTGGGCGACGGCGCTGTTGAAGCGGAAGCGGCCCTTCTCGTCGCTCATGGTCACGGGGTAGGGGTCCATGAGCCCGGTCCAGTAGCCGCCGCCGTAGGAGTAGTGCATCCAGGAGTTGGTGGGCCAGAAGCCGTAGATCATCTGGACCAGAGTGTCGGGCTCGGGATGGTTGGGGACGAGGCTGTTGCCGCGCACGGAATTGGTGAGCCCGGCGAAGTCGCGGACCATGACGGGCATGCTGGTGGGGATGATCTTGCCGCCGCCGAGGGCGATCTGCTCGATGCCGGCCACGACGACGCGGGTCTGGGCGACCACGTTGTCCCAGTTGATGTCGTCGGGGGTGTCCATGGGGCAGGCGAAGAACTCGCGGTTGTCGCCGCGGGTGAGGAGGATGAAGCTGGTGTAGCCGCCGAAGGTCATCTGGGTGGCGTGGAACTCGTTCAGCGACCAGTTGTTGCCGCAGCTCCAGGCGTCGCCGACGGCGACCCGGCTCTGGAAGGTGTTGGCCTCGTCGACCAGGGGGAAGAGCCGCTCCTGAGCGTATTTGAACTGGAGTTCGACCTCGCGGTCGGCGGGGATGCAGCGGTTGGCCCACCAGTAGCCGCCGGAGGCGAGGACAAGCTGTTTGGTCTTGTCCGAGAAGTTGACTTCGAGGCCGAGGACGGGGCGCCCGCCGTCCTCGCCCCGGACCTCGCGGAAGAGGTCGTGGTTCTGCCGGTTCTGGCGGAGGTAGAATTCGTTGCGGGCGATGCGGTGGTCGAGGCGGCGGAGCAGGGAATCGAGGCGCTCGCGGAGGAAGTCCTCGTAGGTGTCCTGGTACATGCGGGCATGGCGCACGCTGCCGCCCTCGGTGCGGATTTCCTGGCCGGGCGACCAGCAGGCCTTCGGGTCGAAATAGCTGCGGTAGCCCTGCCCGGGGCCGAGCTGGCTGCGGGCGGAGCCGGCGGCCAGCACGTAGGGTTTGGCACCGACCATGCTGGTGTAGATGGTGGCCCGTTTGTTGAGGGCCAGGTAGCGGTCCAGCGTGTCGCCCCGCCCCGAACCCGCGCGCAGCCAGCCGAGCCGGGCCTGCATGGCCTCCTCCTCGGCGCGGACGGCGACCTCGTCGAGGGCCAGGCCGAGTTCCTCGCGGAAGAGCCGCTCGGGGGCCTTCAGGCCGCGCCAGAAGGCATTGTGGGCGCGCTGGTCGCGCACCGAGGCGAAGTAGTCGGGGACCCGCTCGCGGACGGCGCGCAGCCAGTCGAGTTCCTCGCGGTATTCCTTCTCCTCGAGGGCCAGGCGTTCGAGCAGTTTGGCCGGTTCCTTGCGGTTGCCGAGGGCGGCCATCATGGCCCGGCTGTCGGCCGCGGCCTGGCCGCGCCCGCCGAGGATGGCGAAGACGACCTTGCGGCGGACCTTGTTCCGGTTCTCGGAGCCGGCCAGTTGCTCGGCGGTCTGCATCAGGCCCTGGAGGCCGAGGAGCTGGCGGGCGCCGGGGGCCAGGCCGGGAATCGGGCTCCAGGCGTCGTAGTGGGCGGTGACCAGCATGGTCTCGGCGAGCACGCCGGGGGTGGCGGGATCGGGATCGAGGATGGCGAAGAGGTTGCGGACGGTGACCCGCTCCCAGTCCACCCGCGCCCGCACCGTCACCCGGCGCCCGTCGAGGCTGCGCGGGTGGGCGATGTTCTCCCCGTTCTCGTTCTGCTTGGGCTTGAGGAAGAAGACGGGCACGTTGATCGAGGCGTGGGAGTCCTTGCGCCGGTAGAAGTGGGGCTTGGGGTCGTCCTCCTCGTCGAGGAAGTAGAGCACGGCCTTGGCGCCGAAGTTGGTGTAGTCCTGGAAGCGCTCGCGCACCCGCAGGAGCATGATGTTGTCCGCCGCCCGGTCGAGGGCGGGCACCTTGTCCTCGCCCTTGGGATCGGCCTTGTAGACGACGGTGCCGGTGATGCCCTCGGGCGGGGTGGTGGCGGTGCGCAGCCGGTTGGGATAGTAGAAGTGGACCTCGTAGTCGGTGATCTCGTTGCCGTCCTCGTCGAGGAGCTGGCAGGGCCGTTCGGCGGATTCGCGGGGGACGACCACCTCGTGCTCCTGGACCAGGATGCGGTAGCCCAGCTCGCGCAGGCGTTCCTCGAGGCGCTGGGCGGTGGCGTGGAAGGCGGGGCTGCCCGTGAAGCGCGAGCCCAGGGCCACGTAGCTTTCGATGTCCTCGCGGAGGTGGGTGCCGGTGATCCGCCGGGTGATCGCCTCGTAGTCGGGCGCTTCCGAATAGGGATTCGGGAGCTGGGCCTCGCGCGGGCTCAGACAATGGTTGAAGACCACGCATACGGCCCCCGCGCCCAGCAGGCCGAGGAGAATCCAGAGGAGGGACTTGAGCCGGTTTTTCATGTCGCTGCGAGGGATTCCACAGGCCGCGCGGGCCGTTTAGAAGACGTGGTTGACGTGATAGGTGTCCATGTGGCCGAAGGCGTTCAGCACCAGGGCCACCGCGTCCCAGAAGAGATACGAGCTGACCGCGCCCAGGAAGACGCCCACGAAGAAGGGGGTCATCACCGAGCGCACGAAGCGCACGCCGCCCGCCCGGAGGGCGACGAACTTCACGATCAGGGCCACCAGCAGCGAGCCCCAGACCATGTTGATGAAATGGGTGTTGGCCAGGATGTAGCCGACCGGGTGGAGGGGGAAGCCGACCCACAGGGTTTTGGCCACGAAGAGCAGGATGGTGACGACGAAGGCGCCGCCCACGGCCCAGGCATGGCCGGGGCGGGTCTCGCGGGCCAGGGGCGCGTTCTCGTCCCGCGCCTTCTGGAAGCGCTGGTCCTGGTAGGCCACCTCGCGGGTGACGATCTGGAGCTGGAAGGCCTGGTTGGCGGCCCAGTTGCCGATGTACTCCACGTTCATGCCGCCCCGGCTGTAGGCGATGGAGAGGATGATGAGGCCGCCGAAGAGGAGACCGCCCGCCGCCCCCGTGCAGACTCCCTTGAGCAGGCAGCGGGGTCGCACGTCGAGGAGGCGGGAGAGCTGGAGCATCTCCACCTGGGTCGGCGCGCAGAGCAGATAGGAGGCCGAGCAGAGGAAACCGCCCGAGACGATCATGATGACGTACATGTCGATGCCGAACAGGTAGGAGCCGCCGACGGCGCTGAACAGGATCAGGGGGGTGTACGGGGTCAGGTAGGCCCAGGGGGTGCCGCATTCGGTGCGGATGCGGGCGGTGCTCAGGCCGCAGAGGAGGATGAAGCCGAAATAGAGGATGCCCTTCCAGAAGCCCACGCCCACGTACTGGGTCCACAGGCCCAGGAAGAGCACGCAGGCCGCCAGCACCGCCAGCGCCGTCCGGTAGCTCCAGGCCTCCTCGCGGTCGTCCAGGCGGGCATCCCCGCCGGGGCGGAGGGCCTTGCGGAACACGGCGGCCAGGTGGTGGCGGGCGGCGTAGAGGGTGATCACCGCCAGGGCCAGGTAGGCGCCGGTGTGCTGCTCCTGCACGAAGGGGAAGTCCTGGATCGACTTCCAGCCGGTGAACATCTCCTCGCGCAGGTAGAAGGGCAGCGAGCAGAGGAAGAAGACCAGGAGGATGCTGCCCAGCAGCTCGAGCTCGATGAAGAAGGCGATGGGCAGGACCAGCAGCGACACCTCGAAGGGGTGCGGGTAGAAGCCCCGGAAGAAGGATTCGAGCGGCCGGTGGTTCTGCACGAAGGAGGCGATGTCGATGTGGGTCCGGAACATGGGGAATTTGAAGTAGAACCGCATGGCGTGGCCGAGGACGATCGCGCAGGCGACGCCGAAGCCGACCCACATGGGGGTCTTGCGGAACAGGGCGAAGCGCGGGCGCCCGTCCCTGCCGGGCTCCTCCTCGAGCAGGTTGCGGGGGAGGATCAGCATCGGGAACGAGAAGCGCTCGTTGTCCGCCCACTGCCGCCGCATCACCACCATCACCGCCAGCAGGGCGAGGAAGAGCACCAGGATCATGCTGCCCCAGAGCAGGGCGGGCTGGGCCCACTCGGCCAGGGGGATGGCCCCCCGGAGGCGGTGCGCGGCGCCGCGCGGGGAGAGCATGCGGTCGGGCCGCGCGTCCACCCGCGCGCGCTGGTTCGGGGGCAGCCGCTCCAGGTCCGCCTCGGCGACCTCCGAGCGCCCCTGGTAGAGGGACTGGACGGCCTCGTTGTTGTAGAAGCGGATGTCCGAGATGCGGACCGTGCCCGCGCCCCGGAACTCGAAGACGATGTCCAGATAGTCGCCCAGCCGGTCGGGAATCAGCAGTTTGGTCTGCACCATCGGCTCGTAGGCGCTGGGCATGGAGAAGGAGACTTCCGTGTTCCGGTTCATGCCGTTGACCGAGGTCTTGTCCTTCTCGGCGGTGGCCAGATAGCAGTTCAGGGAGGTCGAGCCCTTCGAGTTCTCGATGTGGGCGAGATAGCTGAGCAGGTAGTTTTCGCCGGGCACGAGCTGGGTTCGGCCCTCGCGCACGGTGGGGATGCGCACGCGGAGCTGGAGCATCTCGATGTCGGTGGTGTGCATGGCCACGCAGCGTTCGAGGCCCTGCTTGTTCCCGGTCAGTTCCTCGATCCGCACCCGGCCCTCGGGCTCGGGCAGGGACGCCTCGACCCCGTCCTCGTCCTTGGAGGGGGCGATGGTGAGGACGTAGCCCTCGAAGCCCCGGGCGAAGTCGGGATTCCGGTTCAGTTGGGGGCCGCGGGGCCAGAGCTTGTCCGAATAGTGGTGGAAGAGCCGGGCCTGGTTGGCGTCCCGGGGGATGGTGTAGACCAGGCCGATGAAGCGGTACCAGACGCCCTGGCCCACCCAGGGGGCCGCCGTGACCAGCATGGCGTAGATCACCACCAGCTCGCCCCGGGGCAGGCGGAACCGCCGGTTGAGCAGCTCGAACAGTCCCATGATGAGCAGCACGCCGAGAAACACCCCGACCGCCCCGACCGGCGGCGAATTGTCGTTGAGCGGAGTCGAGTGCACCGCGAGCACCCGGTGCCACTGGGACCACGCGGCCAGCAGGGCCAGGGCGATCAGGCCCAGCGCGAAGCTGCGCGCGTTGAAACTCCTCGGGCAGGGGTTTGGACTCACTCCATGCGTCTCCTCGGGGGCGGCGGGAACCGCGTCGGTGATCGGGAACAGGGAAGCGACGGGACAACGGAAGCATCTGCGCCCAAGCCCGGCAGGCCCGGCGCGGTCGGGCAATTTACCTGTTGCGGACACGGCGTCAAGGCATGTCCCGCGAGGTTTTCGGCCAGCACCATCCAGAAGACGGGCCGGGACACCGGTTTACTGGCCCCCGCGCAAAAATATGATGCGGTCCACAAACACGGCCCGCACACCCTCCGCGCGGTCCGGGGGCGCCGCCCAGACATAGCAGTCCGCAGTCAGCCCGTGGACCCCGAGATCGATCAGGTGGTAGGCCCCGTCGGCCAGCTCGGGGATGTCGACCCGGCGCCGGGCGCGGGCGCGGCGTTCCTTGCCGTCGTAGATGCCCAGGCTCAGGGCGGGGCCGTCGGTGGCGTCCGCCTCGCAGCGGACGGCGACCAGCACCCGCCAGGCGGTTCCGGCGGGGAGGGTGCCGCCCGCCGGCCACTGCACGGCCCACTGGGGATGGTTGCCCGGCATCCGGGCGGCGCGCTGGTTGGAAGCCAGGGGGTCGGGCGCGGTCGTCGCCCAGCGGCCCTCGCCATGCAGGGTGAATTCGCCTTCCTGGACGTCGAGCCAGCGGTCCTCGGGCAGGTCGCGGCAGAGGTCGGGGACGGCGGCGGGGGCCCCGAAGCGGGCGAGCAGGCTGTCCGCGTAGTTCGCGAAAGCGCCCCCTTCGCGATATTGGCCCGCCCGGTACTGGTTGGCAAGCTGCACGAATTCCTCCGCGAGGGCCTTGGGATCGGCCGGGCCCGGGAAGGGGGTGCCCGCCAGTCTGGCGGCGCGGGCGAGGGCGTGCCAGCGCTGCAGCCAGGCGTGGTCGAGGGAGAGACGCTCGCGGCGCACCCGCCGGGCCAGCTCGGGCTGGTCGGCCACCGCCGCCTCGGCCTCGGCGTACAGCGCCGAGGCCCGGGCCAACTGCTCGCCGGAGAGCCAGGCCGAGGTGTCGTTCATGTAGCAGCGCAGGAAGGCGCCCGACCGGGCCACGGCCTCCTCGCGGAAATCGAGATAGCGCTTCAGGTGGGGCCCGGCCGCCCCGTAGTAGCCGTTCAGGAATTCGGCGGCCAGGGCCTTCTCGTCCAGGTCCGGGTTCCACATCAGACGGGCGAGAACCCAGGCCCGGAGCTGCACGAAGTCGCCGACCGAACAGCCGGAGTCGCCCTGCTCGAAGAGCCCCACCGCATGGTGGTCCACGAAGAAGCGGATGTCCGGGCCCAGGCCGCGCAGGTTGGGGTGGGGCAGGATGTAGTGGCGGAAATTGGTCACGTAGTTCCAGATGTAGAGCCGCGGCGCCACCGCCCGCCAGGCCTCGACATCCGCCCGGAACCCGGCGTTCCGCTCGCCGGCGCCCAGCGGCTGGGAGAAGTCGCACTCGATGGAGCAGAGGCGCACCACCACGTTCCGCCGGGGCGCGATCCCGGCCGGGGCCTGCCGGGTGTACTGGTAGGCCAGGGTCTCCACCAGCGCCTCGGGGAATTCCTTCTCCAGCTCCCCGGCCACCTGGTTGACGAAGTGGATCAGCGCCCCGCTGGGGCCGCCGCACGTCGCCTCGAGCGCCTGGCAGGCGGGGCACTGGCAGCGCCCGTGCCAGTCGTTCTGGCTGATCGAGATCATCCCCGCCCGGGGCTTCTCCCGCAGCCAGGCCAGGGCCCGGGCCGTCAGCTCCGCCCGCATCTCCCCGTTGGCCAGGCAGACCTGGGCGCGGGCGTGCCGCCGCTCGCCGTCGATCAGGCTGTACCATTCCGGATGGTCGGCGAAATAGCGGTCCGGCGGCAGCAGTTGGTAGAAGGTGTGGCACCAGCCGAGAATCTCGTAGTGGCCGCCGTGTTCCGGGGGGATGCGGCAGAAATGGCCGTTGGTGCGCAGCCGCGCCGCGAAGGGGCTGCCCAGGGCGTCGCGGTAGAAGGCCTCCCGGTAGAGCAGTCTCGGCGCGTAGCTCACGTCCAGCCCGGGAACGGCCAAAGTCGGTCGCCGGGGCACATGGCTCTCCGTCGAGGTCCACCAGCGGCAGCCCGCCACGTCTTCGAGAAAGGTGTAGACCGCGTACAGCGTCCCGCGCGGCTCGGCCCCGGTCAGCACCAGGGCGTCGGGCAGAGTCCGCAGACGGATGCCGTCGGGCTGGCGGGAGACGGTTGCCGCGTCGGGCACCCGCCGGGCCGTTTCGCGGCAGGGGCCGACCAGGATGCGGGGGCCGTTGCCGGCCCGGGCTTCGGGCACGATGGGGAATTCCGCGCCGGTGGCCAGCTTCAGATGCTCCGCCAGTTCCCCGGCGGCGGTCCGGACCGTATCGCCCGCCGTGTCGGGAATCACGATCACGCATTGCGCCCGCCCGTCCCGCGCCACCTCGAAGCCGGCTGCTCCGACCGCCGCCAGCCCTGCCGCCAACGCCATGCACATGGGGTTCATCGCCGGTGCCCTCCGCAGTGGTTGCAGCGGGAGAGCACGTTCCCGCCGCGTTGCCGGGGAGCATAGCCGTTCCCCGCGCCCGCCGCAAGAGCGGGGGAAAAAACGGGTATTTTCTCGAGTTCGCTGGAAAAACATGGCGGCCGCGCCAATTGCAGCCTATAGTATGGGCTCCAAAACTCCTAGCCGTCCGGCGACGGCAGGCGTGAGGGCTTTCCATACCCTCGCCAGGCCGCTGCCGAGCAACCCCCTTAAGGACATGCGCGCAATGGGCACTGATCTTCTCAAGAACGGCTTTATGCTGATGGTTATCGGCATGGGCACCGTGTTCGCCTTCCTGACCGTGATGGTGCTCTGCATCCAGGCCAGCGCCAAGCTGACCACCCGGTTCGCCCATCTGGTTCCGGAGCCGGAGAAGAAGAAGCCGAAGGCCAAGAAGCCCGCCGCCGCCCCCGCCGCCGCCGGGGACGACGGCGCCCTCGTCGCCGTGCTCACCGCCGCCGTGGCCAAGTACCGCGCGGAGAAATAGCCCGCCGCGTTTCCCCTTTTTACCGTCAGTAGCCGCAACGATCCACCGCCCCGCCAACGGAGACCTGCACAATGAAACAAATCCGCTTTATGGACGTGTCTTTCCGGGACGGCTTCCAGTCCTGCCTCGGCGCCCGAGTCAAGACCGAGCACTTCCTGCCCGCCTTCGAGGCCGCCCTCGAGGCCGGCATCGACAACTTCGAGATCGGCGGCGGCGCCTGTTTCCAGAGCCTCTACTTCTACTGCCAGCAGGACGCCTTCGAGATGATGGCCAAGTGCCGCGAGCTGGCCGGGCCGGACGTGAACCTGCAGACCCTGTCCCGCGGCTCGAACGTGGTCGGCCTGGTCTCCCAGTGCCGCGACATGATCGACCTGCACGCCAAGCTGTTCCACAAGCACGGCATCTCCACCATCCGCAACTTCGACGCCCTCAACGACGTCCGCAACCTCGACTTCTCCGGCCGCTGCATCCACAAGCACGGCCTGAAGCACCAGGTGGTGGTCAGCCTGATGGGCCTGCCCCCCGGCCTCAACGAGCCCTACGCCCACACCGCCAAGTTCTACGTGGACACCCTCAAGAAGATCATCGAGGCCGGCATCCCCTACGACAGCGTCTGCTTCAAGGACGCCTCCGGCACCAGCACCCCGAAAACCGTCTACGACACCGTCAAGCAGGCCCGCGACGTGGTCGGCGCGGACGTGCCCATCGAGTTCCACACCCACTTCACCGCCGGCAGCGCGGGCAACTGCCTGATGGCCGCCATCGAGGCCGGCGCCGACATCATCGACCTGGCCATGGCCCCCGTCTCCGGCGGCACCAGCCATGCCGACATCCTCACCATGTGGCACATCCTCCGCGGCACCGACTACGTGCTCGCCAACAGCAAGGGCGAAGAGCTGGACTACGAGAAGGTCCTGCTGGCCGAGGAGAAGTTCAAGGAGTGCATCGAGCCCTACTTCATGGGCCAGGAGGCCTTCGAGGTGAACCCCCTCATCGTGCTCTCCCCGATGCCCGGCGGCGCCCTCACCGCCAACACCCAGATGATGCGCGACAACAAGTGCATGCACCTCTACAACGACGCCATCAAGGCCATGCGCGAAGTGGTGGCCAAGGGCGGCTACGGCACCTCCGTCACCCCGGTCAGCCAGTTCTACTTCCAGCAGGCCTTCGCCAACGTCACCCAGGGCATGTGGAAGAAGATCACCGACGGCTACGGCAAGATGGTCCTCGGCTACTTCGGCCAGACCCCCGCCCAGCCCGACCCCGCCGTGGTCAAGCTGGCCAGCGAGCAGCTCGGCCTCGAACCCACCACCGAGGACGTCCACGACATCAACGACCGCGATCCCAAGCTCGGCATCGCCCCCGCCAAGAAGATGCTCGAGGCCAACGGCCTCCCCACCACCGAGGAGAACATCTTCATCATCGGCACCTGCGGCGAGAAGGGCCTGGCCTTCCTCAAGGGCAACGCCCCCCTCATGACCCGCATGAAGGTCGACGAGGAGCGCGACCAGGCCGAGCGCGTCCTCAAGGCCGACAAGGAATTCGCCAAGAAACTGTTCGACGGCATGA
>LVAZ01000108.1 GCA_001603055.1 Victivallales bacterium Lenti_02 | reverse complement strand
GCGCTGAATCTGCTTCTCGCCGCCGCCGTCCTCGCGCTGCCGACGGCGGGAACCGGCGGCGAACGTCCGGGGGAGACGCTGCGGCAGATGCTCCGGCTACCCCTGGACTGCGCGCGGGCGCTCCGGCGGGACGAGGAGGCGGCGATGCCGGGAACCCCCCTCCCCTCCTGCCGCCGCCACCTGCTGCCCGTTGCTGCCGTCGGCGCTCTGGTGCTGGCCCTGGAAATGGTGGCCTACCATCAGGCGAGCCAGGTGGCGGCCAGCTCGCTGCACGTCACCGTGCTGGTGCTGGGATCGGTGCTGCTCGGCCTGGGCCTCGGCAGCTTCGCCGCCCGCTGGCTGGGAAAATGCCGGCTCGGCCTGCCGCTCGCCCTGGGCGCGACCGCCCTGCTGGCGCTGGTCCAGCCCGCGCTGGTCTGCGCCCTGACGGACGGCCTGCGCCCCTTCGCCCTGCACGCCGGTCCCGGCCCCTATGCCCGCCAGGCGGCCGTCCTCGCCCTGCTGGCCTTCGTCCCGCTGTTCACGGCGGCGGGTACCCTGTTTCCCCTGCTCTTCGCGCGGGCCTCGGCGGATTTGGCCGACGCCCGGGGGCTGCACTGGGGGCGGCTGCTGCGCGCCAACGGGTTCGGCTGTCTGGCCGGGGCTCTGGCCGGGCAGTACGCGCTCCTGCCGCTGGCCGGTCTGTGGTGGAGCATGGGGCTGGCCAGCGCCGCCTGCGGCACTGTCCTCGCCGGTCTGCTGGCACGGGGAAAACGCTGGGGCTGGCTGGGCGCGGTGTTTCTGGCGGCCCTGATCGCGGTGCCGCGGGCCGGACGCTACGGGAGCCTGCCGCTCTTCCATCCACCCGCCCCCGGCCTGGCCGCGCGGCAGGTGCATCAGGGTCGGGACGGGGTCACGGTGCTGCTGGAAAACGCCGCCGGCCAGCGCCGCATCCTGGCCAACAATTCCTACGGCATCGGCGGCAGCCATTCCGCCCGCCTCGACCGCATGCAGATGCTGCTGCCGCTGGTTCTCCATCCCGCGCCCCGGCGGGTCGCCGCCATCGGCATGGGGGCCGGTTTCACCGCCGAGGCGGCCCTGCTCGATCCAACGGTGGAAACCCTCGATTCGGTGGAGATTTCGCCCGCCATTCTCGCGCTGGCGCGGGACGGTTTCGGCCGCGACCGCCGGGGACTCTTCAGCGACCCGCGCAGCCGGGTCCACCTGACGGACGGGCGGCTCTTCCTCGCCGCCCAGCGCGACGCCTACGAGGTGGTCGTCGGCGATCTGTTCGTCCCCTGGCGGGAAGGGCTCGGCGGCCTGTACAGCCTCGAATTCTGCCGTAGCGCCCAGGCCGCGCTGGCCGATGGCGGCATCTATTGCCAGTGGGTGCCGCTCTACCAGGTCCGCGAGGAGGAGTTCCAGCTCATCGCGCGGACCTTCCTCGCCGTCTTCCCCGACGCCTGGCTGGTGCGCAACAGCTTCGCCCTGCGCAACCCCTCGGTCGGGCTGGTCGGACGCCGGGGGGGCCCGCTGCCGGAGGCGGAGACGATCCAAGCGCGGACGGCGGCGTTCCACGCCGTTCCGGAACTCGGCAACGCCTTCCTGCACAGTCCCGGCGGCGTGGCCCTGCACCTCCTCGGCCCCCTGGCGGACTACCTGCCGGCGCGGGACGGCCCCGTCAACACCCTGGGCAACGCGCGGCTGGGCTATCAGGCCAGCGCGGGCGTGCTGCGCCGGGACTGGCAGGCCCTCACCCTCGAACCCTGGCGCCGGACGCTCGCCGCCGTCCTCGCCGATGCCGGCCCGGACGCCGGGCCGTTCTGGCCCGGAGGCGCGCTGGCCGCCCAGCATTGGCTGGACGGCCAGGCCGCCATGCTTGCAGGCAACCAGACGGCGGCCCGGGCGGCCGTCGCGGCCGGTCTGCGGGCGATGCCCGCCGAGGTGCTGGCCAACCCCCGCTTCGCCTGGGAGGATTTCCTGGTCGATGTGGGCCTGCCCATTCCCCGGAACTACCGGGAGGCCGCCGCCGCTCCGCTCACGGGCGGCGATGGCCGGGCCACGGAACCACCGGGTCCTCGAGCGGCGGATAGATGACGACGCCCTGCGCCGCCCGCTGCTCGCGCAGGAAGACCCCGAACGCCGCCCTCCCCTTGTCGTCCCGAAGCCTGGCCCGCAGTTCCTCCTCGACCTCGCCGGGTCCCCGCAGCCTGGCCGGAATCCGGTCCTGCCAGCGGAGCAGAACAAAGGAGGCGGGCAGTTCCACGATGCCGCTCACTTCGCCGGGATCGAGCCGAGCCACCGTCTCGGCGACCAGCTCCGGCAAGGCGGTGCAGGCGATCCGCTGCCGGTCGAACCGCGCCACCCCCTCCTCCAGCCGTTCCGCCGCCTCGGCAAACGGCACTCCCGAGGCGATCACCTCCCGGAGCCGGGCAAGCACGTAGCGGCCGGGTTCCGGATCGGTCGCCGGGAGGCTCCGGGGGGCGATGATCCTCTCCAGCAGAATGGTCTCGGGCAAGCCCAGTTCGACTTTCAACCGTTCGTAGCCGGCGGACAACTCGTCGTCGCCGACCTCCTGGGGATCGATGAAACGGCCCTTCACCCAGTCCGTGATGGCGGTGCGCAGGGCCAGCCGCCGCACGTAGACCTCCCGCGACAGCCCGTTCTCGCGCAGGAAATGCTCGATTTCGCGCCGCGCGTGGGGGTCCTCGAACAGGGCGCGGAGATGCGCCTCCGCCCGGGCCTCGTCGGGCAGGCAACCGTCGGCCGCCGCCGCCTCGCCCAGAATCTTCTCCTCGATGGCCTCGGTGACGACCGGGCGCGCCAGGTAGCGCAGCAGGGGCACCGAGAAGGGGGTTTCCTCGGCCACGATCCGCTCGACTTTGATCCGGATGCGCCCCCACACCTCGTCCCGCTCCAGCGTCCAGTCGCCAATGCGGACCACCACCTCCGGAATCATCTCCCGCGCGGCAGCCAGCCGGACTGCCGCCGGGTCCCCAGCCTCGTTCCCTGGAGGCTCGGCCAGAATTCCGGGCAACAGACAGCACCACAGCAGCGGGAACCATGCGAAACCTAAACCGCGTGTCATGCTCATTCGATACACTGTTCCGATGGACAAGGAGGTTCGGCGGGAGGCGGCCACCCTCCCTACATAGCCCCTTGCGCGCGGTTGTGCAACCGGCGCTTCCCCTCCCCCCCGGAATGCGGACAGCGGCACCCCCCTGCCGGGCGGTGCCGCTGTCCGAGGAATCCGTTCCGGCCTAGCGCCGGAAGTCGGGGAGACCGAGCCGCTCGTTGGGCCGCTTGGGCAGACCGGCGGGAGTGACGAGGCGGGCGGTGACGAAAATCAGCAGGTTGACCTTCTGGCTGCGCTCGCCCTTGCTGCGGAAGAGCGGGCCGAGAAAGGGCAGGTCGCCAAGCACGGGAACCTTGTCCTCGTACTTGCTGATCCGCTCCTTGATCATGCCGCCGAGAACCACGCTCTCACCGTCCCAGACGATGACCTGGGTCTCGACGGTGCGGGCGGAGAGGACGGCCATCATGGCGCTGGCGCGGACCGGCTGGTTGTCGATGATCATGTCGTAGCTGTAGTCGTCCCAGCCCACATGGTCCACCACCTGGGGATTGAGTTCGAGGGTGATCGAGTACTGGTCGGCGGCCACGGTGGGGGTGACCTCGAGGATCACGCCGATGTCGCGGGCCTCGCCGAACTCGGGGATGGAGGGAGTGTAGCTGGTGGTGACGTTGTCGCCCGAACCGGTGGTGTTGACCTCGGGTTCGCTCCAGCTTTCGGGGAAGTACCGTTCCTCGACCATGCGCAGGATGGCGGTCTTGCCGGACAGGGTGGTGACCTTGGGCGAGGAAAGCACGTTGGCCTGGGTCTTCTGGTTGAGCGCGTGGAGAGTGGTCTTGAAGGCCTGGTTGCCGAGGACGGTGTAGATGTCGAAGAGGGTGTCGTCGCTGGTGCCGAACCCGGTCACTTCGTTGGTGAAGCGCAGGCCGCTGGTCAACGGGGCGTTCTTGGCGATACCGGTCTGGAAGTAGGTGCCGGAACGGATCAGCCCGCCGGTCGTCTGGGGGCCGTCGAGCAGCCAGCCGTCGGTACCGAGGGGATTGACGGAGGAGATGCCGCCGAGCATGGTCCAGTCGAAGCCCAGGCTTTCCAGGCTGATCTGGTCCACCTCGACGAACTTGGCCTCGATGGTCACCAGCGTGGGCGTGATGTTGATCTCCTGGAGGATGCGCTCCACCTTGCGGAGATTGTCCTCGGTGTTGTGGACGATCAGCCGCCCGGTGCGGGCATAGTAGGAAATGGCGGAGCCGGGGGGGAACTGGACGCCGAGCTGCATGAAGAAAGGCCCGACCTGGACGAAGTAACGCTCGCTGCGGTCGTCGTCGTCGTCGCCGGTGTTGGTGTTGGTGTTGTCGTTGGTGTTGTCGTTGGTGTTGTCGTCGTTGCCGCCCCAGTCGATGGACTGGGCCCGGGCGCGGGTGCGGCGGGCGTCGAACACGCCTGCGGCGACGGAGTAGAAGCGGGTCTCCATCGTCTCCACCACCACATCTGGATGGAGGATGAGAACGGCTTCGTCCTCGATGCGCATGTTCAAGCCGGAACCGAGGCAGATGTAGCGGAGAACTTCGCCCAGAGGCACGTTTTTCATTTCAAGATTGATCGGGATGGTGCTCATGTCGCTGAACTGGGGACCGGCAGCGACGCCGGTGCCGGCATCCGTCATGCCGATGTCGCCCATGCCGCCCATGCCGCCCATGCCGCCGCCCATGCCGCCGCCCATGCCGCCGCCCATGCCGCCCATGTCACCGAAGCCGCCGGCCATGCCGCCAGCCCCGCCCATGCCGCCCATGTCGCCGAAGCCACCACCGCCCATGCCTCCGCCCATGCCTCCGCCCATGCCTCCGCCCATGCCCTCCATGCCGCCCATGCCGCCCATGCCGCCCATGCCGCCCATGCCTTCCATGCCGCCGGCGGCACCGGCCGCGCCGGCCGCAGGGGCATTCGCGCGCTGGAGCACGCGCAGGTTGGGGTGGATGTTGACGCCGACGCCGTCCGGATCCAGGTCGCGCGAACGCTGCTGAAGATTCCGAAGCACCTCGTTCAGCGGCACTTCGACGAATTCGATGTCGGGGAACATGATTTCCTGCAGTTTCTTGCGGATGCCGCGCAGGTCCTGCGACCCCTTGTCGACGGCCGAACCTCCCACGGTGGCGGCCGGGCCGGCCAGCAGAGGAGTGACCTGCTCGGCCCATCTCCATTCCACCTCGGCCATGCGCTCCGCCAAAGTGGCCGCGAGCTTCTCCTTGGCAACCTGGCTCAGTTCCTCGTTCACCTGGCGCAGCAGGCGGATGGCCCGCACGTCGTAGGGGTCGATGAGCAGAACCTGCTCGAATTTGTCGCGGGCGTCGGCGTAACGCCGGTTCTTGAGGAATACCTTGCCCTGTTCGAGAAGGACGGTGACATCGTAGACCCGCTGGACCTGGTCGGGGTCCACCCGGTCCGGGCGCGTCACTTCGCGCAGCGCGAGATTCTCCTTGACGCTCTGGTATTTCCGGATGAGGGCGTCGATCTCCTCGCTCTTGGAGCGGTCGAATTCGCGGGCGCGGTTGAGCCGTTCGATGGCCGAATCCACGTTTTCGGTGCTGACGTCGCGCCGGGCTTGCTCGACCAGCTCATAGGCCCAGTCGCGGTACAGGTTGTGCAGCATCACGTTGATGCTGTCCTTCTTCTTCAGGATGCGGGGGGAGCTTTTGCTGACCATGTCGAGCCTGGTCTTGGCCTCGGTGTACAGCCTGGCGGCCTGGGCGTAGTCGCCCTGGCGGTAGAAGCGGTTGCCCTGGACGACGGCCTCGTCGGCCACGATCTCCAGTTCCTGCTTCTGGATTTTCAGGCTGGCGTCAAGCTCGACGTCGGTCGGCTCGACAATCGGCTCGCCCGTTTGGGCGGAGTCGGTTCCGGCGGGCGCGGCGGTGGCGGGGGCGGTGGTGGCCGCCTCGACATCGCGCTTGACGTCGTCGGAGACCTGGAC
>LVAZ01000107.1 GCA_001603055.1 Victivallales bacterium Lenti_02 | reverse complement strand
GGTGACGCGGTGCTCTTCGGGAATGTCGGGATGGAGGGGGATGGCGGCATTCCGGCAGGGGGAGTCGGGGAGCAGGCGCCAGTCGCCGTTCGCGGCATCGGCCACGCCGGGCAGGTCGCCCGCGAGGTTGTCTTTGACACCATTGACGGTTCCGGAGAGGGCGGAGAGGCCGAAGGAGGCCTGCCAGCCTGCGCGGAGCCAGTTGCCGCGCAGGTCGGCCTGGCCGTGGGTGGAGAGGATTTCCAGGGTCTTGCCGCCGGCCTCGGGGAAGATCAGATTGTTGCGCAGGTCGGCGCGTTCGCCGTCGCTGGACAGGCGGAGGAGGGTGGTGCGGTCCCGGCGCCGGGAGACCACAGTGTTGTTGTAGAAGTGGAGCACCCCCTGGCGATAGCCGGCCGGCTTGCCGCTGTCGCCGCCGTAGTGGACGATCTGGCGGTTGCCCTCGCCGTCGGGCTCGACCAGGATGTTGCCGTAGACGAGGGTGGTGCGGTAGGCGGGCTCGCCGGCGTAGACGGGGCCGTCCACCAGATCGAGCTGGCGGTTGCCGCCCTCGATCCAGTTGTAGCGGACCACGAGCCCGGCGGAGCGGTCCTTGAGATTGTTGCCGGGGCAACCCTGGCGCAGAGGGCCGTAGCGGTTGTGCTGGAAGGTGATGCCCCGCGCCTGGGTGTAGGAGTTGTGCTCGTAGATGCTGCCCTCGACCCCGTTGCCGTGGATGTGGCAGCCCTCGACCAGGATGTCGCGCGACTCCGGCGAGACGAAGAGCCCGTTGCCGGAGTCGTGCAGCACCAGATCGCGCAGCACGATGTGCTCGCCCTTCTCGACGAAGACCGAGGCCGCGTTCTTGCGGTAGTCGGCGCGCCCGTTCCGCCCCTGGAAGGCGAAGGGTTCCCGGGCACTGCGGATTTCGAGTCCGGCGAGAACGATATGGGCGGGGGTGGTGTCGGGCGGCTGGTTGGCCCCGCCGATTTTGACCACCCCGCGCTCCTCGCCCCAATAGTTCAATTCCCGCCGGGTGAGGGCGTCGCGCCCGTCGAGGACCGGCCGCTGGTTGTCGGGACCGGGGACACCGAGGATGCGGATGGGGGCTTCTTCCGTGCCCTGGCGGCAGAGCACGAACTTGCTTCGGTAGGCACTTTCGCGCCAATGGATGCGCACCGTGTCGCCCGCTTCCAGACGTTCCCATGGCACCTCCTCGAGTTCCGCCAGAGGCTTGCCCGGCCCCACCTCGTAGTCGGCCGCGAGCAAAGGGAGAGCGACGAGCAGGGCGGGGATGGTGTTTCGGAGGAGCATGGGCGTTTTCCCTGGTAGGCTTCCTCTTCAAACTAATGCGGGGAAGGTGACGGGTCAACACCGCGTTCGTTCCCGGTCGCATCGAGCACCGTCGCGTTGCCGTGGATGTCGAAGCGGTAGCGCTGGCGAACCGGTGCCAGTCGCCGGTGGACGCAGTGGACGGAGACAGTGGACGCAGTGGAGGAAAAGCCGGGACAGAGATTTCATTCTCTCACGGAGGCACGGAGGCACGGAGAGGGAAAGCTCATTCGCCACTCTCCATTTCTCTGTGCCTTTGTGTCTCCGGTTGCGCCGGCAATGCCTGTCTTGGTTCACCGTGAACGGGACAATGGGGTTGTCGTCTCCAGGATAGCGGGTGTCGGCAGGTTGCGGTCCTGTGCCGCCTGGGGGAGTTTGGTTCAGTCCGCGAAGAGGGCGTTGAGGTGGGTTAGGGATTGCTCGACGAGCTGGTCGCCGCCCTCGGGACCGAGGCGGATGTTGGCGGGCATGGCGCTGTAATGGCCATGGGCGAGCCCGGCGCGGGTGGGGAGGTAGGCCAGGCCGTCGTTGGTCAGTTGGGCGGCGATGGTCTGGAGGGCGCGGGAGCGGGCTTTGATGCGCTGGCCGTATTCGAGGTAGAGTTCGAAGGGGTTGGTGGCGACGGCGAAGTCGCCGATGCGGAGGAAGTTGCAGTCGACGGGAATGGTTGGGGCCGGTCCCGCCTCGGCGTGGCGCTGGAGTTGGCGGCGGGCGCGGAGGAGGGTGCCGCCGTCCCAGGATTTGGGGTCGGGCTCGCCCTTGGCGGTGAGGTCGGCGACGACTTTTTCGTAGTGGGCCACCTGTTCGGCGGTCATGACGTAGGCGGGGAGGTCGAGGATGGCGTGGGCGTGGCGGAAGACGGGGTCGGCGACCATGGCGCGGCGGCCGCTCTCGTAGCCTTCGACGACGCCCTGGACGAGTCGGCGGGCCAGTTTGGCGCAGGCGTCGATTCCGCGCAGGCGGGGTTCGCTCCGGCCCCAGCGGATGAGGTCGTCGGGGCATTGGTCGCCGGCCGCGCCGGTGACGGCGAGGACGGTGAAGGATTCGCCGAAATGGTCGCGGAGGGCGCGGCGGGCGGGGCCCCAGAAGTCGGCGGAGAGGAAGTTTTCGCCCATGCAGGTCTGCGGGGTGCAGGCGATGCTGACCACCGCGCCGGTGGGGGTTCCCTCGGGGTCGTGGGTGAAAAGCAGCTCGATGCCGGGGTCCATGGGGCCTTCGACCCGGAGGAAGTCGTCGCGCTGGGTTTTGCCGTACATCTGGCCGGTGCCGTCGGCGTAGACCACGCGGCGGCACCAGCCGAGGACGGCATGGCCCAGGGCGGGGGAGACCTGGCCGGGAGTCCGCGCTTCCCAGGCATGGACGGCGATTCGGGCGACCCGTTCGACGAAGAAGGCCCGGTACTCGGTGGGGGTCATGGCGCCGGGCGGGGGCGGGGGATAGAGGTCGGTTTTGAAATTGGGGGCGTTGTGGGTGTGGGTGCAGCCGAGGAGCAGCTTGTCGGGGACGAATCCGGGAATGGCGGCGGCCACGGTCCGGCGCACGTCCTGGACGACGTCCCGCGAGGCGTTGACCAGATCGCAGGAGAGCCAGATGGCGGCTTCGCCGTCGGGGCCTTCCAGGGCGAGGGCGGTGGCGGTGCAGGGCTCCTCGACGTGGGTGCTGATCCGTTCGTTGAACATCCCGAACAGGTTGACCGGTTGGTCCGGGGTGATGCTTTCCTGGCTCCAGCCGATTTTCAACGCATGGTCCGGCATGGCGTGTGCCTCGTTCAGCGCAGGTTGAGGGTGAGGGCGGCGAAGGAGAGGGGGGGGAGCTGGCAGCGGGCCTGGCCGTTGGCGAAGGCGATTTCCGCGAAGGGGACGGCTTGGAGGAGGTCGGGCTGCGCGAAGGAGTTGACCGCCTTGGGGTCGGGGCCGGCGAGGATTTCGGCGCTGGCGGCGGATACGAGGTCGCCGTCGGCGAGGCGGGCGGTCACGTCGGCCGCTTCGCCGGGATGGCGGTTGGTGAGGAAGAGGTGGAGCTGTTTGCCGTCGTGGATGGCGCTGGCGTCGATGTAGGGGGCGGTGCCGTGGCTGCGGGTGTCGTAGGCGGGGCCGTCGAGGGCGACGCGGAGGGCGGTGCCGGCGCGGCGGCGGGAGAACATTTCGAAGGGGTAGAAGATGGGCTGGACGAGGAGCTTGTCGCCCTCGGTCAGGACGGGGGCGATGACGTTGACGATCTGGGCGATGTTGGCGATTTTCAGCACGTCGGCGTGGCGGACGAAGCTGTGGAGGAAGCCGGCCACGACCAGGGCGTCCTCGAGGTTGTAGATTTCCTCGATGAGGTGGGGGGCGAACTTGCCCGCGCCGTTGGCGTCGTGGTTTTTGTACCAGACGTTCCATTCGTCGAAGCAGAGGTAGGCGCGTTTTTTGCTGCGGCGCTTGGCCTGGACGAAGCGGCAGACGGCGTCCATCTCCTCGATCTGGCGGTCGATGGAGTTGGTGACGGCGAGATAGTTGGGGGTGTCGTTGTCGCGGTTGCCCACGTAGCGGTGGAGGCTGACGTAGTCGGCGAGGTCGCCCAGGTAGTCGAGGACCTGGCGGTCCCATTCCATGTAGGTGGCCATGCCGGTGCCGCAGGAGCCGCAGGCGACCAGCTCGATGGAGCGGTCGGTGTCCCGCATCATTTTGGCGGCCTGCTGGGCGCGGATGGCGTACTGGTCGGCGGGGACATGGCCGATCTGCCACTGGCCGTCCATCTCGTTGCCGAGGCACCAGAGTTTGACGTCATGGGGCTGTTCATGGCCGTTGGCGGCGCGGAGGCTGGCGTAGCGGGTGCCGGGTGGGCAGTTGCAGTATTCGACCCAGTTGCGGGCTTCCTCGGGGGTGCCGGTGCCGAGGTTGACGGTGAGCATGGGGGTCCAGTCCATCTTGCGGCAGAGGCGGATGTACTCGTCGGTGCCGAAGTGGTTGGGCTCGGTGCTCTGCCAGGCCAGTTCGCGGACGGCGGGGCGCCGGTCGCGGGGGCCGACGCCGTCCTCCCAGTGGTAGCCGGAGGCGAAGTTGCCGCCGGGGTAGCGCATGGCGGTCATGCGCAGCCGGCGCAGGGTGGCCATGACGTCGGTGCGGAAGCCGTCCGCGTCGGCGTGGGGGCTGGCGGGTTCGTAGACCCCTTCGTAGACGGCCCGGCCGAGGTGTTCGAGGAAGCCGCCGAAGACCCGTTCGTCCACGGGGCCGATGCGGAACTGGCTGTGCAGGGTGATGGTGGTGGGGTTCATGGCTTTTCCTCGGCTGGCTGGCGGGCGGGCATGGAGAGGGAAAGGGTGGTTGCGGGGGGGGTGGTCTGGGT
>LVAZ01000609.1 GCA_001603055.1 Victivallales bacterium Lenti_02 | reverse complement strand
CGCCCTCCCCTCCATCGACTATGCCGGCGCGATCTGCCGCAAGCTCGAAGACATCTCGCTGGATGTGATGCGCTGGCTGGAGGACCGGGGCGCACTCGCCCTCTCGGCCCCCGTCACCTGGCCCATCGGCTGGCGGGTCCGTCCCTACAAGGACATGGAGCAGCCCCTGCAAGCCATGTTCTCGCACCGCCACGCGGCGGTGGCGGCGGGCATGGGCGTCTTCGGCAAGCACACCCTGGTCATGACTCCCGAATTCGGCCCCCGGCAGCGCTTCATCTCGATTCTCACCGACGCCGAACTCGAACCCGATCCCATGTACAGCGGCAAGGCCCTCTGCCCCGAGTCCTGCCAGGCCTGCGTCAAGGCCTGCCCCCTGAATTGCATGGATTGCAGCAAGCCCCAGCACCTGAGCATCGGCGGCAAGCAGTTCTCCTACCCGGCCCTCGACAACATGCGCTGCGCCTGGGTCGAGCAGTACCGCCTCAAACAGGTGGACGGACTCGAATTCTACGGCCTCGAATACGACTGCGATCCGCCCGAGAACATCACCTACGAAGACGTGGACAAGGCCATCAAGGAGGCCATGGCCACCGACAAGCTCCAGTACAGCGGCCCCAACGGCATGACCGCCACCCTCGGCGAGTGCATCCGCACCTGCGTCAAGGTGTTCGAGCAGCGCCGGGCCAAACAAGCCTAACCACGGAGGAGGCATAGCATGGGCATGAAAATCGGCTTCATCGGCTGCGGGGGGTTCGCGGATTCGTTCGTCCCGCTCTTCAAGCGCCACCCGCTGGTGGACCAGGTCGTCCTCTGCGACCTCAAACCCGACCGGCTGGCGGAAAAAGCGGCCAAGCACGGGATTACCGAAACCTACCCCTCCGCCGCCGAGATGTTCCGGCGCTCGGCCATCGACAGCGTCGCGATTTTCGTGCCCCGCCACCTCCACGGCCCGGTCGTCATCGAGTCCCTCAAGGCGGGCAAGCACGTCTACTGCGCGGTGCCCACCGGCAACAGCGTCGAGGAAATCCGCGAGATCGTCGATCTGGTGACGAAGACGCGCCAGATCTACATGCTCGGCGAGACCTGCTACTACTTCCCCTGCGCCATGTTCTGCCGCAAGGCCTTCCGTGAAGGACGGTTCGGCACCTTCGTCTACGGCGAGGCCCAGTACTACCACGACATCAGCGAGTTCTTCGCCTACTACAAGCGCGAGGAGGGCGACAACTGGAAGCGCGCCGCCGGTCTGCCCCCGTTCTTCTATCCGACCCATTCGACCGCCATGCTGCTCTCGGCGGTGGACGACTATGCCGTCCGGGTGGTGGGCATGGGCTACCGGGACCACGGCAGCGAAGGCATCTACGGCGAGGGCAACAACGACTACGGCAACCCCTTCAGCAACGAGACCATGCTCGTCACCCTCTCGCGCGGCGGCATCGGCCGCATCAACGAGTTCCGCCGGGTCGGCACCCGCCGCCCCAGCTCCTACATCACCGGTTTCTACGGCGACAAGGGCGCCTACGAAATGGCCTCCCGCCACCATGTCCTCCAGGAAATCCACGAGGGCAAACCGACCACCCTGACCGACGTCAGCGCCGAGATCAACTCCTGCCTCTTCGAGGCGGAGCGGGACCTCCCCGACTACTACCAGCGCAGCCTGCAGGGAAAGTACGACGGCGGCGTCTCCCGCATCCACAACGTGGCCCGTCTGCCCAAGGAATTCGCGGACCTCACCGGCTTCCAGCACAACGGCTCGCACCAATTCCTGGTGGACGACTTCGTCAAAGCCGTCGCGACCAGAAAACTGCCGCCGAACCATGCCTGGGCGGCGGCGCGCTACATGCTCCCCGGCCTGCTCGGCCACGAATCCGCCCTGCGCGGCAGCATCCCCCTCGAGGTCCCCGACTTCGGCGATCCCCCCGCCGACTGGGAACTCCTCAACCCCGACGGCGAAGCCTGAGCGGACAACCCCAGCCCCCGCCGCCCCAACGGCGGGGGTCGGGAGTTTGGCGGAAAACGGTCCGGTGAGGCAACCCACCTGATCGGTATCGCTATCGCTATCGCTATCGGTATCGCTATCGCTATCGCTATCGGTATCGCTATCGCTATCGCTATCGCTATCGGCATCGCTATCGGCATCGCTATCGGCATCGCTATCGGTATCGCCATCGCCATCGGCGGCGGGGGTCTACACCACGGCGACGCCGGTTTCGCGGAGGATAGCCGCCGCCCGGGCCAGGGCGGCGGCATCGGGCGACGGCACGGCGGGCATGGTGTCGGGACGCCCTATCGCCGCGAATTTCGACCGGGCATACGAGTGGTAGGGCAGCAGGCGCACCGGGCCCGGCCGAGGCAGGGAACGGAGAAATTCGCCGGTGGCCCGGAGGTTCTCGGAACCGTCATTGAAACCGGGAATCAGGGGCAGGCGGATTTCGTAGTCCTTGCCCGCCTCGGCCAAGCGCC
>LVAZ01000106.1 GCA_001603055.1 Victivallales bacterium Lenti_02 | reverse complement strand
GCTCGGCACAGGCCGGACAGGCGAGAATGGCCAACAGGTCTTCGCTCAGCATTGAAAAAACTCCGGATAAAGATGTTCAACAGGGAAAACCATACTCTCCCCTCGGGAACGGCGCAACCGGTGGCGCGGGAAGCGCCGAGTATCCCTGCGATGGCTTGACTTCCGCCGTTCCCGGCATAAAGTCGCGCCTGTTTTTTTGCCGAGCCAATCCCTCGGCGGCCCCGAGCAGAGAACCGGCACAAACCCAAGGAAAGTCAGATGACAGTCTTGAAGGTTGGCATAATCGGCTGCGGCCGCATTTCCCCGTTCCACGGTGTTCCCGCCGCCTCGCAGGAGAACACCAAGGTCGTCGCCTGCTGCGATCTGGTCGAGGACCGCGCCAAGGAAAAAGCGGCCCTCTTCGGCTGCGAGCGCACCTACACCGACTACCAGAAGATGATCAAGGCCGAGAAGCTGGACGTGGTCCACATCTGCCTGCCCCACTATCTCCACCCCCCCGTGGCCATCGCCGCCATGAAGGCCGGCTGCCACGTCCTCACCGAAAAGCCCATGTCCATCGCCCTGGCCGACGCCGAGGAGATGGTCGCCACCGCCAAGGCCACCGGCAAGACCCTCGGCGTCATCTTCCAGAACCGCTACAACGCCGGCTCGGTCCTCATCAAGAACGTCCTCCAGCACGGCGGCCTCGGCCGCATCCTCGCCGTCAAGGCCATCCTCACCTGGTACCGCGCCCCCGAATACTACACCAAGAGCGACTGGAAGGGCACCTGGGACAAGGAGGGCGGCGGCGTCATCATCGACCAGGCCATCCACACCTTCGACCTCGTCCGCTATTTCGTCAACGACCAGATCGACTACGTGGACTGCCACATCGCCAACCGCGAGCACCCGATGATCGAGGTCGAGGACGTGGTGGACGGCGTCATCGCCTTCAAGAACGGCGTCAAGGCCGCCATCTGGGCCAACAACTACTACAGCCACGACGACCAGGTCGAGATTCACATGTCCTGCGAGAACGGCACCATCAAGATGGTCGCCGAAGAAGCCCGGGTGACCTACTACGACGGCCGCGAGTTCATCGCCAAGCCCAACCCCAGCGAGTCCTTCGACTACGGCGGCGGCCCCTCCTACTGGGGTGCCAGCCACGTCAAGCAGATTGACCAGTTCTACGAGGCCCTGGCCAACGGCGAGGAGCCGGAGATCAACGGCGAGATCGCCATCGGCACCCAGCGCATGGTCTGCGCCATGTACGAGTCCGGCAAGACCGGCAAGCGCATCTTCCTGTAGACCGCGACGCTCCATCCCCACGCCCCCGGCATCCCCGCCGGGGGCGTTTTTTTCGGCCTGTGAAACAGCGGTTTTCCCTCCGTGGTTTCGCTCCCCGAAGCGGGAGCTACGTTTCAGCCCGGTCAGCATGGCTGGGATTCCCAACCATGCCCACCCATCCTGACCGCGGAGGACGCGCTGGTCTGTAGCTCGCGTGGTTCCCGGCGATGCTCGCCGGGCTGACATGTTGCTCGCCTACAGCGAGAAATCCGGGATAGCCGATTCCCTGGCCCGCCGTTACCTCCTCGGCCCCGGCCTCGACCAGCCCATCCTCATGGACAAGGTGGGCGGGGTCGGCGCGGGCCTCTACTACTACCTCCGCAACCGCCAGGGATCGGTTCTCGCGCTGGCTGCGGTTGACGGGAGCGTCGCCGAGAGCTATACGTACTCCGCCTACGGCAGGCAGCGGCTCTTTGACAACGCCGGCACCGAGATTCCCCTCTCCGCGGTCGGCAACCCCTACGGCTACACCGGGCGGCGGCTCGACCCGGAATCGGGCCTTCTCCACTACCGCAACCGCTACCACTCCCCCGCTCTCGGCCGCTTCCTCACCCGCGACCCGGCCGGGTTCGTCGACGGCCCCAACCTCTACGCCTACGTCCGCAGCAACCCCCTCGCCTTCGTCGATCCCTGGGGGCTGGCGGCGAGGGACAGTGATGGGTTCATGGTTAAGGCTGGCAAGTGGGCCGCCGGGCTAGGCGCAGACGTTCTGGACTTTGTCTTGCCTGATGCTATCGTGTACGGGGCCGGGGCTAACGCTGGTTTCGTGGGTGCAATGGGAAGTGGAGTCCAGATTGTGGAGAACTATCGTTCGGGAGAGGTCTCGGCTTTTGGGTACATGTCAGGGTCTGTGGGGCTGCAATTGGGAGATTTTTCGGGACAGGCTGGTGTCATCTTCAACCTCAAAGAGAACAAGGGATATGAAGGTGGGTCCCATTCACTTGAAGGGAGTGCGACAGTTTTCGGGGCAGCCATTGCTGTTTCAGGAAACACTTTGCTGGACGGCAAAGATGACGGCGCGAGTATCAATAAGGGACCGGTATCTATCACAGGAAGCGCCGGGATGGGTTTCTTGCCTGCTTCAGGTCGCGTTGCGGAATATGAATTCTCGAAGCCTATTACCATTCCGGGACTTTCCCCCAATACCATAACCCCTCCGGGAAAACTGATGCAGTACTCTCACGATGTTCTCAGGTGGCTGGAAAAGCATTCCCAGTAGGAGGTTCTTTCATGGAAACAGAGGCACCGGATCGTAGTTCTCGCATGATCTATGTGAAAGGCATAATTGTTATCCTAGGATTGTCCTCAATCGTTGCTATGCACGTATTTTTGAAGATGAGTGATGATGCCGAGGCACTCTTGCGTGGTGAAGTTCTGGCATCCATACAACGTCTGGGTGCGGAGGCTTCTGTCGTTATCGACGGCAGGAGCGCCAGTCAGCCGAAAGATGTCCTTATCGCTCTAGGCAAGCTGGCCGCCCACCAAGGCCATCGATCTTACCCGCAAGAGACGTTTCATGTGATCATTGGCAGCGGTGCTGAATCAGTAAAGCTAGAGTTGGGCCGCGATTCCGAGATCAGAGACGAGTACTGGGTGTCCGTCTGGAGCGAAGAATCGGGTGCGTATAGATTCATCGGCAGCCTTCGGACAGACGTTTTCGACCAGTATCCCAGAGATCATTAGGACAACGTGGGCGCGGGAACGGAGTTCTTTAGCGCTGTCAAGCGGTTTTCGCGATTTTTCTGCACGGCGAGTTCCCTTCCTGCCCGTCGGCGCGAGCCCTTCGGGCTTGCCTGGATTCCCGGGTTGAGGCGGTTCCCCGGCTTCGCCCCGGACTTTGTCCGGCGCCACGCCGCGGCAAGCGGTTGGCGTGGGCCGATACGTGTGGCGGCCTTCGCCGCCATGGCGGGCGAGAACTCGCGGGGAATGCAGATCATCGGCAGTTCAGGTATATATCACCATAGTGATCCGAAGTTGGTTCAACCCTCCGAGAAGGGGTGCCCGTAGCATTCTACGGATGCCCCGGTTTTCGGCCAACCACGGTGGAAATTGTCCCTGCTGCAGGGGGTAGTTTCCCGGCTTCGACCACAAGTCCGGCTTCCGCCCAGAACGTTTGATTTCGACACATCGGCCCTCGTCCGCCAGTTGGCGGGCGGGGGCCTTTTGTTTGGCCGGAAGCGGCCGAGCATCATGCATTCACCCTCAACCCAAGGAGGATCGTCATGGTCGTCACCCTCAACAAGAAGCAAGTCTCGCGGATTCTGGCGTTCGCGTCGGCGGTCGTGCCGCGCAAGGTTTCCCATCCGGCGCTGGAGTGCGTGCTGTTCGGCGCGGACGGCCAGGGCAACGTCACGGTCGGCCTCACAGACCTGGAGCAGAGCCTGGTTCTGACCCTGGTGCCGGAGAGTCCGACGGGGCTTGGGGACGCGGGGCTTGGGGACGGGCTTTCTGTGGCAGTTTTGGCTTGACGGGTCGGGGGCGGCGGGGTAGAATGAGAGCGTGGGGACGGGCTTTTTGTGGCAAGTCAATCCGCTGGGCGTCGTTTTGACCCCGGCACGGTTCCGGTTCTTTGACAACCGAAGGTAGACAGCGGCACCCCGGCTTCACTCCGAACTCTGTCCGGCGCTACGCCGAGGCAATCCCGGCTTCACCCCGAACTCTGTCCGGCGCTACGCCGTGGCAAGGGGAGAACGCTGCTGGACGGGGAGGATTCCGTTTGTAGTACAGGCTTTAGCCTGCCGTTTTGTTTTTTTCCTTCTTAACCACTTTTCTACGAATGAAATGCGTCGTTTCCGAAACTGATTTTCAGTGCAAATTTTCGCCTGTCGATGGAGCGCCCGGCGGCCTGAAGGCCGTACTACAAACGAAGAGCCGTCGGGGACCTGCGGGTGGCCGGTGGTTTTGCTCCCCGAAGCGGGAGCCACGTTTCAGCCCGGTCAGCATGGCCGGGTTTCCGAACCATTCCCCCCCCATCCTGACCGCAGATGACGCGCTGTGCCTGTCGCTCACCTACAGCGAGCGGGTTTCTTTTCTCGACAAACCGGTTCCCGGCGATGCTCGCCGGGCTGACATGTTGCTCGCCTACAGCGAGAAATCCACGAAAACCAGTCTCTCAGGAAAACCCCGAACCCCGAACTCTGAACTCCGAACTCCGAACTGCGAACAAGCATGCGACCCGTTTGGTTGGCCGAGGGGCCGGGCGAGGGCAAGCCTCGCCCCTACGGCTGTGATATGCCGACGCCGGGACTGACTATGGCCAGAGGAAGACGCGGACGCCCAGGCCCGGCAGTTCCTCGCTGATCTGGCCGTCGGCAAGGGTGGCCTGGCGGTCCTCGAAAAGCACGGTGGGCGGCGTTCCCGCCGGAGCGGTGCGGGGACGCAGGACGAGGCGGCAGGGCTTGTCCTCCCGGTTGACGGCGATGAGCAGGGTCCGGTCGGCGGTGCGTTTTTCGCGGATGTGGACCTCGACGTCCTCGGCGGTTTTTTCGACCCAGTAGTGGTCCTGGCCGTCGGTCACAAGAATCGGTTCGAGGGATTTGATGTCGGCGACGGTCCGTTGCAGGGCCTCCCAAACCGGCGGCACGCGGGAAATGGTCAGGAAGCGGTCGCTCCCCTGCCCCCACCACCACCAGAGCAGACCGCTGCTGCCCTTGGCCACGGCCATGAAGGCGTTGGCGCGGAGCACGCGGGCGTCGGGCTGGAATTTGGTCGGATCGAAGGCGATCCCGGCTTCCTGCTGGCCGCTCTGGGCGCGGTCGTAGCAGTGGAGAATCGCCGCCAGCGGCCAGTCCGGCTTCATCAGTCCCCGGTGGCGTTCGAGGCGCGAGGCCACATGGGCGGTGGTGCCGTAGACCTGGGTCCAGTGAACGTCGTAGGTGTCGCGGTACTGGCCGACGGGGGCGTCCGCCGCGCAGGTCACAATCACCGGATGGAAGGGGTCGAGGGCCTTGATGAGCTGGAAGAACCGTTCCAGCCGGTCGGGCGAGACATATTGGTGGAGGAGGTCCGGCTCGTCGAACAGATACCAGCAGAGCAGGCCGGGATGGTCCATCAGGGCGGCGACCCGCTCGGCGACGAATTCCTCGTCCCCCGCCTGGAGCCGTCTGCGGTCCAGACCGATGAACGCCTGCATGCCGCGGGCGTGGACTTCGTCGAGATAGGCAATGGCCGATTCGAGACTGCCCGCCCCGTCCCAGGCGTAGTTGTGGACGAAGTCGAATCCCGCCCGCTGCATCTCGGGGATATCCTCGGTGCGGATGCCGTACATGCCGAAGAGGAAGCGGCGTTTGCCGTCGGTCTCGATGCCGTGGTGGGTCGTCCAGGTCGTCCTGGGCAGGGGCGGCTGGCAGGTGAGGAAGGCCGTGCCGGTGGCGGTGTTGCCCGCCGCGTCCACGACCGTCACGGCCACCCGGTTCAGCCCCTTGAGCCACGCTTCGGGCGGCAGGACCTCGATCCGCCGGATGAATTCCCCGTCCTGAGTCACCTCGCCGAGCCGGAGCCGGGCGGGTTGGCCGTTGACCTGGGCCTCGACCCGAGCGCCGGCCAGGTCCGCGTTGTCGCGGATTTCGAAGATGGCCGGGAGGTCGGGTTGTCCGAGATAGCCGTGGTGTCCCTGCACCAGGGGCGGGGTGCAATCCTGGTCGAGGGGGGCGGTCTGCTCGAAGGCGAAGGCGCGGGAGGTGTCGTCGAGTTCGGGAATCCGGACCCGCCAGTGCCAGCGGCCCGGTTCGAGCGCCTGCCGGAGTTCTATGTCCTGTCCCGAGGCGGGAATCTCGATCAGGCCGTCGTCCGGGAAGGCGGGGTCCCGCGACAATTGCAGGACGGCCTGGCCGAGCAGTTCCGTGCGCCAGGCGAAACGGGGGGTGTTGTCGTTCACCGGCGCGCCCGGCAGGGGGGCGAGCAGCATGGTGTAGTAGCGCACGGTGGAGAGTTTCACATCGTCGAACCAGGCGGTGCCGTTGGCCCGCAGGCTGAGGAAGACAATGGCGTAGCCGCTGCCGGCCGGGGCGCGCACGGGGTCGGTGGCCACCCGGGTCCAGCCCTTCGTCCCGTACAGGCCCTTGGCGTAGGAACCGGCGGCGAACCACTTGCCCTCCCGGTCGGCGAATTCGAGAATGACCGTGGCCCCGGTGGCGGACATGTTGCGCTTGGCGGCGGGGGTCACGTTCTCGGTCCGAATCCAGGCTTCGACCTGATACATGCTGCCCGCCTCGATGGGGATCATGCGGGTGACGTAGGGGTTCTCGTCGGTTTCCGTGCCGGTCAGCGCGAGGCGCAGGGAGCGGGGGGCGGAGCGGAAGACCTCGGCGTCGATGGTGGAATTGGGATTTCCGCCCCAGCCCTGTCTCGGGTCCTCGGCGTCGAAGGCGGGATTGGCCATGTCCAGATCGCCATACTCGATCAGCCGCTGGGACAGGAACTCGGCGCGGCCCGCGACCTCGGCGGCGGGCGCTTCGGCAATCTCGATGGTGATGCTGCGCTCGACCGTGCGCGGGGTTTCCCCCGAGGAACCGATGACCTGCACCAGATACAGGTCGCCGCCCCGCGCCCGCCGGTCCTGGATTTCGAACCCCTCGCAACGCACGCTGACCGTGCGGGCAGGCTGCTCGAAGCGGATTTCCCGAATCCCCCGGATATGTTCGAAGGGCATGGCACCGTCCAACGGCACCTCGAAGCCCGCCCCGTTGAGCCACCCGAAACAACGCCGTTCGTCGGTCCGCACCGCCTCGGGCGGAAGTTGCAACGAGAACTCGCTCGGCCCGGCGGCGGCAATCGTGGTGGCGAGGGAGAAGACGACGCCCTCGGGCGAAAGGCTCAGGCGCAGGGTCGCCTCCTGATTGCCCGCGACGGCGCGGGTCCAGGTCGCCGTGGCCCCCTCGACCAGCAAGTCGGCCCCGCCCATGGCAAAGCGCGTCCCCTTCCAGTCGGGCAGATAGCCGGTGAAACGTCCCCCCTTCGCCACCGGTTCTTCCCGGAAACGGATTTCCTCGGGCCCCGCGGGACCGAGCGTCGCGCTCCATTCGCCGACCGCGATCCGGGTTTGCGCCAAAGAGCCGATCGCCGTTACAGCGGCACAGGCAAAACAGATTCGGAGAACGGACGCTGCATGCATGGAATCTCTCCTTCGCTTACTCTGGCTCGCCAACCGATTCGAGAACCCAGGTCGGGAACACGCCGAAACGGTACTTGCCGTCCAGATAGGCGACCACCGCAAGCCGCTCGGCCTCGGCCAGTTCGCGGTCGAACACCACGACTTCGGCCAAGTCCCCGGTCTGCGGCTGGTTGCCCACCCAGAAGGGCATGGCCAGACTGCCGCCGGCCCCGAAGGCGGGGACCACCTTCTTCCCCGTCACGGCGCTCTGCATATCCCGTCCGCGGAAGGCCCGGATGGTCTCGTTGCCGTCGTGGGTGTACACGAGCACCTCCGGCCCATCCTCGATCCCCTGGATCATCGCGGGCGGCGAATATTCGTCGTAGACGAAACTGTTGCGCATCAGATACAGGCGCGGCACCCCGCCCCGCCCGTCCGGATCGTTGCCCGACAGCCCGAATCCGGGATTCTTCGACTGGCTGACCACGAAGACCGTGAAGGCGGTTCCCGCCAGGGCCTGATTGGCGAAACCGGGCAGGGAAAGCAAATCGGTCTCCCGACCGAAGCGCACGACCGGCTGCCCGCCCATGGCCTCGGGTACCATCTGCGGCGGGGTCGCGAGGCGACCGTCGTAGACGGGACGGGCGACGAAGGGAATATCTGGCCCGGCGGCGGCCGACCAGGTCTGGACCTCCTGCCGATGTTCCGGGGCCACATCCCCGGCGCGCAGCCAGAGCTTGAGATGGCCGGCCAGTTCGGCATGGTCCGGTTCCCATACCGCCAAACCGGCGCGGACGTTGACCAGGCGCAGGCGCACCGGCACCGACACCCGGCCATCCGCCGCGATGGTCCGGGCAATGAGAACATCGGTTTCCGCGACCTCGAGGCCACCTTCGTAGGGACGGGTGTCCGCGCTCCCCGCGAGGGAGTACTGGATGCGGCCGGGAGTTTGGCTGGCAAGCTGGATTCGCAGTCTGGGAATGCCCAAATCCCCGACCGCGACGGCAGGCTGCCAGACCAGTCCGGGATCGGGGGCCAGCGGCACGAGAACCAGAATCCCCCAGGGATCGAGCCGGTCGATTTCGATCTGGGTAACGCCGCCGGTGGCGAGCACCTCTTTGCGGACCAGCGCCGCATAATCCCCGGTTTCCGCCGCCTGCCGGTGGGCCGCCTCGTCGTAGGGCGCGGGAGTCCACAGCTCATAGCGCACGGGCCGGTCGCCGAAGATGCGCCCGGGCTGGAACAGCAGGCCGAAGGGAGCGGGTTTCTCCGACCAGTCCACCAGATGGACCGCCACCGGCCGGTCGGTTCCACCGGGGACCGCCCGCAGCGAAGCGTAGACCGTCGGCGGGCCCACCACGGTCACGGGCGGGGTCTCCGCGTAGGGATGATCGTTCATCCCGCCCGAAGAAAACACCCCGGCGTGCTCGTAGCCGTCCAGCACCTCGGCGCTGGCGCGGACGAAGCCGTAGAGATCGGCGTACTCCTCGGGAGTGCCGAAATAGCGGGGTTCGCCCGAGCCCATGTACACGTCCCAGGGCACTATCATGCTGGCCCCCGTGGCATAGGCCATGGCGATGCCCTGCCGGTTCGTCGCCACCTTCCGGGTGACGGCGGTGAACACCTGCACACGGCCTTCGCGGAGCGAATTCCGCTGGCTTTCGACGAAGGACTCGGGAGTCACGTCGGGCAGTTCGGCCACGCCGAAGTCGAAGAGATTGTGGGGGAAACCGTAGCGCCCCCGGTAGTTGTTCGAGGATTTGGGAATGGACCGCCCCGCCAGGGCGTCGATGGCGGGCCACATGTCGGCGTAGAACCGTTCGACCGAATGCTGCTGGAACTCGTGCATGGTGGCGTCCGGGTGCTCCTGCCGGAATGCCGCGAATCCCTGCTGGCAGGCGGGGCAAAAGCAGCCGCCCCAGTTGACGGCGGCGAAATTGAAGCCGGGATCGTCCTGCTGGAGCAGGTCGGCCCCGCCCTCGACGGCGATTTTGGCGTGATGGAGGTAGACGGCGCGAAACTCGGCGCTGTTCACACAGCCCCACCAGGTGTTCGCCCAGCCCTGCATCCAGGGTGCGGTGACCAGATTGCCGTCCCGGTTCATCACCCTGCCCTGGGTGGGGGTGAATCCGGCGGGACGCCCGTCGAGAATGGTGTTGAGAGTGGCCTGGAAGATATAGCCCCTGGCCTTCGCTTCGCGGATGAAGGCCACGTCGCGGACATAGCACCACATGAGGTGGGTGGCATGGAAACGAGCCGCGTCGCGGAACGTGTCGTGCCCGTCGTTCGCGTTCACGGGCCGTTTCCAGCGGCTGGAGAAGGGAACCGCCGAACCGTGCGGGGCGTGGTCGGGGAACACCCGCGGCCGGGCCGCCTCGAATACCGTCTGCGGCTGCGCCCAGACGGTGGAGACCAGCGCCGTCGCCAGCCAGACACGGGAAAGAGGGAAGGACGGCTGCATGGAACACCTCGCAGGAATCCCGGTAGACAGGGCCTCGATCCATACACATACCAATAGTCTACAGTAGCCGCAATCCCAGTGCCAGCCAACGCGAAGGGTATCCGGCGACGGATTTCTGCCAAACTCCAGTTCCGCGCTCTACGCCGGGCGGCGGCAACGCGCCGATATATCCACGCACCCGGCCGCGTGGTGTTGGCAGGGACACTGTGGGGAATTACGTTGCGGAATCGGCCCGCCGAAGGTTCGCGTTGTCTGGCCGTTGCGGCACCACTCCGCCCAAGCCGGTGACTCGTTACCCACGCCAGAAGGAAACCTCCCATGCCCGTCCGCTTCGACCTTGACCGGCTCCGCCGCACCCTGGCGGGACAGCGCCTCGGCGTCATCTGCACCCCGGCGGGCTGGCTTCCGGCGGGCGGCAATCTGGGCGATCTGCTCGCCGCCGACCCGGGCTGCGATGTCCGCGCCATGTTCGCCCTCGAACACGGCCTGCGGGGCGATCTCCAGGACGGGGTCCATTTCGACTCCTACACCGACCCCCGCACCGGCATTCCCGTGTACAGCTACTACGGCGGCGCCCACACCTTTTCCCCCGCAGTCCTGGCGGGGCTGGACACCGTCGTCTTCCACGCCCAGGACGTGTCCCACCGGGCCTACACCTACCAACTGACCCTGGCCCACACTCTTCAGGCCGCCGCCGGGACCGGTCTCCGGGTGGTGGTCCTCGACCGCCCCGCCCCGCTCGGCCATCTCGCCTGCCAGGGGCCGCTCGGGCTCCAGTTCTTCCCCATTCCGCTACCGGTCATCCTCCCCTACACCCTCGGCGAACTCGGCCTCTGGCTCCGGCGCGAACAGAACCTCGACGTGGCCTACGAGGTGATTCCCGTCCAGGACTACCGCCGCGCCATGACCTGGACGGAAACGGGCCTGCCCTGGGTTCCCCCCTCGCCCAACATCCCCTCCCTCGATTCCTGCTACGCCTACGCCTGCACTGGTCTGCTCCAGCACACCACCGTCAGCGAGGCGCGCGGCACCTGCAAGCCCTTCGAGTACCTCGGCGCGCCCTGGCTCGAACCCGAATCCCTGGTCCGCGCCCTCGAAGGCCACCACCTGCCCGGTGTCCGCTTCCGCGAAGTCTGGTTCACCCCCGCCTTCAACAAGTTCAAGGGCGAACTCTGCGGCGGTGTCCATGTGATGTTCACCGACCATCGCGCCCTCGACCCCATGCGCACCACCCTGACCATTCTCCGCGAACTCCGCCGCCGGCATCCCGGCGATTTCCATCCCACCGCCGGATTCGGCAACTGGTTCGACAGCAGCGACTGGACCGACGCGCGGCTGGACGCCCTGGACCCCGACGCCTTCCTCAGCCAGACCAACGCCTCGGGCCAGGCCTTCGCCGAGCAAATGGCCAGCCTCGCCCTCTACAGTTGATCCATCGCTGAATTGCCAGTCGACGCGGAATGGGCCTCAACCCCCCAGCGGAATATGCCGGATGCCGGCGGAGTCGGCGCGGCAGCGTTCGGTGACTTCCAGCAGGGCGAGCGTCTCCTGCGGAGGGACGGCGACCGGAGTGCCGTGCCGGATGGCGTCGGCGAAGTCGGCGAAGACATCCACGGCGAAGGCGGGGTCCACCGGAATCTCCTCCTCCTGGTACGGGATGGCGTCGCTCGGGTATTTCCGACCCTCGCTGCCGAGGCTGGGATCGAGGGATTTCGGCGGCAGGGCGGCGGGATCGAACCAGCGGACCTGGAAACGGTTCCCGGTCAGGGAAATGGCCCCGCAGGTGCCCCATACCAGAAAATCGTAGGGCCGGATGGTCGAGGCCTGGTTGATGGTGCATTCGCCCAGCACCCCCTGGGCCGTTTCCAGGACGATCTTCACCACGTCCTCGGCGTCGCCCAGCGAGGCGACCAGTTGCAGGTTGCAGAACACGCGGGTCACGTCGTAGCCGACGAGCTGGAGAATCTGGTCGAGATAGTGGGCGCCGTAGTTGCTGAGCATGCCGCCGCCGTATTTCTGAAGGGCCTGCCAGTCGTTGCGCCGGGCGTAGTTGAAGGCCCCCCGCTGCACCCAGTACACCCGGCCGATCCGGCCCCCGGCAATCAGGGTCTTGAGCTGCTGGAACGCGGCGTTGTGCCGATGGGGCTGGTAGACGGTCAGCACGACCCCGGCCCGTTCGGCGGCGGCCGCGATGGCGCGGGCCTCCGCGAGCGTCGGGGCCATCGGCTTTTCGAGCAGAATATGACAGCCCCGTGCCGTCGCGGCCTCGACCATCGGCGCGTGCAGATGGGTCGGAGCGGCGATCACCACCGCATCGAGATCGGCCCCGGCCAGCATCGCGTCCAGGCTGGCGAAGGCCGCGCAGCCATAGGCCGCCACCGCCTCGTCCCGCCGGGCCGCATCGGGATCGGCCACCGCCGCCAGATGGAAACGCGCATGAACCGCCAGGTTCTTGCAGTGGAAACTCCAGCCTATCCGGCCAAGACCAACAACCCCGATCCGAATCCGTTCCGGCATGGCAACTCCTACTTGTGATAGACCCCGTACTCGCGCGCGGCCTCGTACATGGCGACCACGTTCTCGACCGGGGAATTGTCCTGCAACTGGTGGGTCGGCGCGAAGCAGTAGCCGCCGCCCGGCATCATGATCTCCAGAGTCTTCCGGCAGTCGGCCACCACGTCCTCGGGCTTGCCGAAGGAGACGGGACCGGCGGTGCTGATGCAGCCGTGGAAGGCCAGCCGGCCGCCGTAGGTCGCCTTGAGATAGGCCGGCGCCATCTTGGCGGCTTCCGGCTGCAGTGTGTCCACCGCGTCGATCCCCATCTCGCTGAAATCCCCGAAGGCCCAACTGCTCGAACCGCAACTGTGGATCATCACCGGCAGCGAGTGGGACTTGGCCAGATCGATCACCCGCTGGTGCAGGGGCCGAATCCGGCGGCGGAACAGCTCGAGGCTGATGAGCGGCGCATGCTGGGTGCCGAGGTCCTCGCCCATCCAGACGAAATCCACCCGCCCCTGGGCGGCCTCGATGGTGCGGCCGATGATTTCGAGCTGGATGGCGGTGCGCCGTTCGGCCAGCAGAATCCCCGCCGGATCGTCGAGCATCATGTCCACCAAGGTCTGCTCGACCCCGCGCAGAAAGCCGTTGCCGTTGAGAATGTCGGGCAGCCCCGCCCCGCCCACATAGACCGCCAGATCGCCCAACTGGGCGCAGGCGCGGGACACGGCGGCGTAGTCGAAATCGTCCGGCGAAGGCATGGGCCAGTTGGCCACGGTCTCCACATCCGCATGTTCGAGGGGAAAATCGCAGAAATCCCAGTAGCCGCCGGTATCGTGGGCCACCCAGCGCCGCCGGATGCCCCAGTAGTCCACCCGAATCCCGCGCTCGGGCAGGTCCGCGTGGAGCCGGGGACCGACATAGGGCGCGGCCAGCCCCTGGAAATCCACGCCCAGCCGCGCGCGCAGGCCCTGATGGTCCTTCGCGTCCAGACCGTAGTATTCCTTGAGCCGCTGGTCGATCCCCGGATTCGCCAGATAGTTGACCGGCACCCGGTCGGGCACGGCCCGGTGCAGGGCGGCGACCACACGTTCGCGGGATGTCATGGCCGGAAACCTCCCGAAGCGCTATTCGTCGATGCGGACCAGTACCGTCAGACGACGGAATTCGTAGCTCTCGATGTTGTTCTTGAACGTCCAGTCCGGATTGCCGTCGGGCGAATTGCCGATGCCGGCCTCGCAGGTGCCGCCGCCGCCCCAGCGGTTGAAGGCGAACAGGGTGGTCTTGCGGGAGGGGAGATGGACCTGCATGGACCCGTAGCCCTTCTCGATCCGGCCCTTGGAATCGCCGAAGTCGAAGGTCTCGCTGCTCGCGCCCCGCACCCCGGCCTCGTTCTTGGGACCGTAGTTCGAGGGCCAGAACTCGATGTTGCCGTTCCCCATGTCCTCGCCCACGGGCACGCCGGGGACATTGCTCTCGACGGTCAGGCGCTTCACCTCCTGCTGCCACATGGCATTCGCCGCCACGGTCGGAACCCCGATCTGGGCCGGGTTGCTGGTGAACGGGTCCATGGCGACGAAGACATATTGCAACGGCTGGCCCTTCGGCTTCAGCTCCAGACAGTAGGCGATCCGGTCGAAGGGACCGGGCAGTTCCTTGCTGTGGTCCACCGCGTACTCCACGGGTTTGTCGTCGTAGCCGCAGCGGTCGGGAATATCGAGGGTATAGACGGTGGTGTAGCCCCTGGCGGCGGGAATCCGCAGTTCAAGCTCGTTGCGCACCGGCATCTGCCCCGCCCGGAACGCGCTGGCCGGCAGACCGGCGCCGTTCGCCAGATTCGGTTCGGCCAACTGGTGCCAGGCAAAGCGGAGCCCCACCGGACGGGTGGCCTCGGCGGCGGTCAGCTCGATCCGGTCTGGACCGACAATCTTCGCCTCGGCCTTGAGGATTCCCTTCTCCGCGTCCACCACCTCGAACCACGTCGGGGCCTGCCCGTCCCGCGTCCGCAGCCCTTCCTGAACCTCGGTGAAGCGGACCGTGACCACGCTGTCCGCGACACTGAACTCGGCGAAACGCGGCCCCGACCAGACCACCCCGGCCTTGCCGTAGGTCTTGGCAAGGGCCAGCCGGGCCAGCCGGTCGGCCACATCCTGCTTGTTGCCGGGATGGATGTCCTTGAGATTGCCCACATCGTTGATGACGGCCATGCCGGTGTTGGGAATCTCGTCGGCGGCCCGGGCCTGGGCTTCCCAGACATGCGGCAGCAGGTAGGCGTTGCCCCCGTAGGTGTACGGCGCGAGCTGGACGAAAAAGAAGGGGAAGTCGCCCTGCCCCCAGACCGTCCGCCAGCCCTGCACCAACGCCTGCATCTTGTGATAATAGAAGAGTCCGTCGGCGCGGTTGGATTCGCCCTGGTACCAGATGGCCCCGCGCAGCGCGTAGGGCACCAGACCATGGATCATGCCGTTGTAGAGGGTCGTCGGCTGCTGCCGGTCGGTCTGGGCCACGAGTTCGGCAGGATACACCGGACGGGGCGGAGTTCCGGTCTCATCGGCCAGAGCCTGCCGCGCCGCCGCCTGCCAGGCATCCACCTCGGCCAGATAGGCCGCCAGACGCTCCTTGTACAGAATGGACCAGGGACAGGTCAGATGCACCCGCTCGCTGATCGCGACCAGCCGGGGAACGCCGGCAAAACCGGCCGGCGGCGTCCACGGCTCGATCCGGGTGCCGCCCCAGGAACTGTTGATGAGGCCCACGGGCACCCCGAGTTCGCGATGCAGACGACGGCCGAACAGGTACCCCACCGCGCTGAAACCGGGCACCGTGGCCGGCGAACAGACCCGCCACTCGGCCTTCACATCCCGCTGGGCATATCCCTGGCTCACCTTGGCCACCTGGAACAGGCGGACCTGCGGCAGCTCGGCGGCGGCAATTTCCGCCTCCGCGTTGTCGGTGCGGCTGACGGGCCATTCCATGTTGGACTGCCCGGAGCAGAGCCACACCTCGCCCACCAGCACATCGCCGAACTCAAGGGTGTTCCGGCCCTTCACCGCCAGCGTGTGCGGCCCCCCCGCCGCCAGCGGCGCGAGGTCCACCCGCCATTCCCCCTTGACCGAAGCCGTGGTCCGCTCGACCTGCCCGGCCAGCTCGACCGCGATTTCCTCGCCGGGGGCCGCCCAGCCCCAGACCGGCAGCCGGACATCCCGTTGCAGCACCATGCCCGGACCGAATATCTTCGGCAGGGATACCTCGGCCCGCAAGCCGAACGCGCAGAAAACGCAGCCGAGAACGACAAGACGCAACGGCAGAGACAGGCGCATGGGGCTTCCTCCGGATCAGTTCGATTGGCGGCACGGACCTACTTCTGGAAAAACTCCTCGCGGGCGATGGCCACGTAAGGCAAGTCGCGGAATTCTTCGTCCACATCGAGACCATAGCCGACCACCCAACGGTCGGGAACCGGGAATCCAACATACTCCGGAACCAGCCCGGCGCGAATCCCGCGCACCGCCGCAGACGGATTTTCGAGCTGTTTGTCGAGGAAGACGCATACCTTCACCGAAGCCGCCCCCGCAGCCAGCAACTGGCGGCGGATGGCCGCGAGGGTGAACCCCTGGTCCAGAATGTCCTCCACCAGCACGATATGGTCGCCCCGGATAGCCGCCGGCAGACCGCTGATGGCGACTTGGCGCAAGTCCTCGCCCCCCTGCTTGATCCCGGCCCCGTAGGTGCTGGCGCGGATGAACTCGTAGAGCACGCGCGGCCCCTTCTGCCGCCGGATCGCCCGCGCCAAATCCGCCAGAAACATCCAGCCCCCCTTCAGCACCCCCACCAGCCGCAGACGCTGCACCCCGACGGCATCCGCCAGGATCGCCTGCGCCAGTTCCGCCACGCGAATCTGGATTTGCGTCTCGTCGAACAGAATCCGCTCAAGCCGGGGATCGCCTTCGGGAACCGGATTGGACATGCAGGACCTCACTCCATTGACCACGATGATTGAGCAAACTTGGCACCCTGATTCCCGGCGGCCCGGCAGGACACGTCCCGTCCATGCCGGAGACCATGCCAATCTTTCGCGTGGAGCGGTCGCGTCCTCGCGACCACCCGTCCCGCGCCATGCCTACCCGAGCCGTTGGCCGGGGCGCTTCCGGCGCTGCGCGCCGTGCGGCGGAGGACCGCCGCGCTCCACACGCTTGGTTTGCATGGCGATGAGGATAGGTGGCGTGCTTGCGCGTTCCGACGAGTTCTGGACATGCAGGCACCTTGGGTGGGTTGCTTCAAAAGCCGCAAAATACTTCCCCCCTGCTCATTCGCCAGCGCTGCCGGACGCTTCGTTTCATATCCCGGCAGGCTGGTTGTTTTTTCCTGTAATTGGTTGACTCCGGCAAATCCTCGGTTTATGCTCCCTTCCAACCAGCCGTCCAGGCTGGATTCGGGTCGTTCCAGGAAGCGTCCCAAACACACAACCGGAGGAATCGATGAAAGACCGCAAACCCTTCACGCTGATCGAACTGCTCGTGGTGATCGCCATCATCGCCATTCTCGCCTCGATGCTGCTTCCCGCCCTCCAGCAGGCACGGGCCAAGGCCCGTCAAATCTCCTGCACCAACAACATCAAGCAGCTCGGCCTCGCTTTGTTCATGTATGCCGACGACTACAAGGTCTTCACCCGCGCCCGCTATGGCGACGGCAGTGTGAACACCGATCCCATCTGGACCGGGCTGCTCCTCCCCTACACCTCCGGCAGCAAGGAGTCCTTCCTCTGCCCCTCGAACGCCACCGGCAAATACGGGGAAATCTGGAGCGAACGCATGTACCTCCCCATCGGCTTCAACTGGTATTTCGGCGGGGACTACAACGCCACCAACACCCCCATCCGCATCAACCCCATGACCATGAAGGAACCCAGCAAGTGCGTGGTGTTCGCCGATACCTACGTCACCAACAACACCAACAACCGCGGCTACACCTACCGCTACGACGAGGGCGACACCAACGTCAACACCAACTCGCGGATTTCCCTCCTCCATCACAACAACCTCACCAACATCGGCTTCGGCGACGGTCACGTCGCCACCGCCAACGAAGGCATGATCGTCACCCAGACCGCCATCAAGCTCTGGTTCCTGAACCAGTAAGACCGTCATCCCTGGCGACCACCGATCCGGGGTTCCCGCGAGCCCCGGATCGCTTCTTTCCGCAGATGGTTGTCCGTGTTCCGCAAGAACGTCAGGAACCGGGGTTTCGCTCTACCCGTACCGGTCATCTCCCTCTCAATACTCCCCCCTGCATCGCGGAGGCGAATTTGACACACGCGACGAATTCTTCGGATTTGCTATGGAAAGAGGATTGGGCCTCGGCCCGGCAACACCATGTGGACTGGTGGAACCGGAAGGGGCTGGTGCTGTGGATCACGGCGCCGCGCGCGGTGCCGGCTCTCGAACTGCCGCCGCCACCGCCGGCCAAGGATTTGCGCGAGCGCTGGTTCTCGCCGGAATGGCGGCTGCGCCAGCAGGAATACCACCTGTCCCGGGCCTACTTCGGCGGGGATGCCTTTCCCATCTTTTCCTGCATCAGCGCGGCCGGCGATCTCGCCGCCTATCTCGGCTGCGAGGTGGAGATGGCACCCACCACCGTCTGGTGCGAACCCTGCATTCCCGATCCGCCGGAAAACTATCCGGTCATCGCCCTGAACCGCGATTCCTGGGCCTTCCGGCAACACCTCGACATGGTCCGCCTCGCCCAGCGCGAAAGCGGCGGGCGCTGGCTGGTCACCCCGCCCGATTTGGTCGAGAACATCGACATTCTCTCGGCCATGCGCGGGCCGCAGCCCCTCATCTTCGACCTCATGGACCGCCCCGAGTGGGTCGAACAAAAGGTCATGGAGATCAACCAGACCTTCTTCCAGGCCTTCGACACCTTCGCCGACATCGTCCGCGACGGCTTCGGCGGCAACGCCTTCATCTTCAACATCTGGGGGCCGGGACGCACGGCCAAGGTGCAGTGCGACGCCTGCGCCATGTTCGGCCCGGAGATGTTCCGCCGCTTCGTCACCCCCGCCCTCACCCAGCAGTGCGACTGGCTCGACTACTCCCTCTATCACCTGGACGGCGAAGGGGCCATCGTGAATCTGGACGAACTGCTCGCCATCCCCTCGCTCCAGGCCATCGAATGGACCCCCCAGCGGTTGTCGGTGGGCGACAGCGGCGGCCATCCGCGCCATTGGGACCTCTACCGCCGCATCCTCGCCGGCGGCAAATCCGTCCAGGCCATCGGCGTCAAATACGACGAGGTGATTCCCCTGCTTGACGCCTGCGGTGGACAAGGCATGTTCATCACCACCTCGGCCCCCAGCGAGGACGCGGCCCGCGAACTCGCCGCCAGGGTGGATGCCTACCGTTAGGACCGATGATTTCTAGGGAGAGTGCGTCATGAGGAACCATGTTCTCGCCCGTTCCGCAGCCTTTCTGCTGCTGGCCTGCGTGATGCGCGCCGAACCCATCCCCCTGCCGAATCCCGGCTTCGAGCTGGTGGATTTCGATCTCCCCGCCTGCTGGGAGGCGCG
>LVAZ01000608.1 GCA_001603055.1 Victivallales bacterium Lenti_02 | reverse complement strand
ATCCCAACGCGGGCATGTACGGCCCCCTTCCGGCCTGGGGGCTCTTCCTCCGCCACGCGGAGGCCGTCACCCTGCGCGACCTCCGGCTCGAACGCCGCGCCCCCGACGCCCGCCCCCCCCTGAAAAACGTCAACGTGGCCGAAGGCGAACTGCGCATCGAGAACCTGGCCGTCCACGAGGAATGATCGGGGGCGCCAGCCTTGCCTTTGCCGGATGGCGGCCTATGGTTGCCGCCACATCCGTTCGCCTGGACACCCGGTTCCCATGCCCGTCTCCCGCGACATCTTTCTCGAAGCTCTCGCCGCCCGCGCCGAGCGGGTTGGCCAATGGCTGCTGACCGAGGACGACGTCCCCGTCACCCTCGGCCGCCTGCGGCAAACCGCCCGCGCCTACGTGGAACGGCCCGGCAAACGCCTCCGGCCCGCCATCCTGCTCTTCGCCTGCGCCGCCGTCGGCGGCGACGAGGAACAGGCCCTCCCCGCCGCCACCGCCGTCGAGCTGTTCCACAACTGGAGCCTGGTCCACGACGACATCATCGACCAGGACGACTTCCGGCGCGGCCAGCCCACCGCCCACCGCCTGGCCGCCACCCTGGCCGGCCAGGAACTCGGCCTCGCCCCGGCCGCCGCCGGACACTACGGCCAAAGCGCCGCCATCCTGGCCGGCGATCTGCTCCTCGCCCGCGCCATCCGCCTGCTTCTCCGCTGCCGCGACCGCAACGTCCCCCCCGAGGTGGTTCTCGACCTCGCCGCCCGCATGGCCGGGCATCTGGCCCCGGAACTCATCGACGGGGAGATGATCGACGTCGAATGCAGCCACCGGCCCCTCGGCCAAGTCGGCGAGAACGACATCCTGCCCATGCTCGAACGGAAAACCGGCGCCCTGCTGGGCTATGCCGCCGCCGCCGGCGCCTGCATCGGCCGCGGACGCACCTATGACCAATGTCCCGAAGCCCGCAGCCTCGACGCCTTCGCCCGCGCCTGCGGCGTCGCCTTCCAGTTGCAGGACGACATCCTCGGCCTCGTCGGCGACGAGCGCCGCCTCGGCAAGCCCGTCGGCTCGGACCTGCGCGAAGGCAAGGCCACCGTGCCGCTCCTCCACGCCCTCCGCCACGCCGCCCCCGGCCAGCGGGAACGGCTTGGCCAAATCGTCGGCAACCCCCGGGCCGTCCCCGGGGAACTGGCCTTCGCCACCGCCCTGGTCCGCGAACTGGGCGGCATCGACCATGCCCGGAATCTCGCCCGAACCTATCTCGACACCGCCCGGAAACATCTCGATTCTCTGCCCGGCACCCCGGCCAGGGCATGGATCGAAGCCTGGGCGGATTTCCTTTCCGACCGGAGCTTCTGAAGCCCGGACCAGCAAAAAACGATCTTGCCGTTTTGCTTTCCATCGGAGTGCTGTAGTGTAGACATCTCTCCTTCGTCAACTGAGCTACCCACAATCCATCCAACCAACATGGAGACAGGCTAGTGAAAAATTGCGCTGCTGAGAACATCAGAAACTTCGCTCTAGCGGGACACGCCGGTGCCGGCAAGACGACCCTCGCGGATCTTCTCTTGTTCAAGTCGGGAATCGTCTCCCGGCTCGGCAGCGTCGATGACGGCACCAGCGTGTCCGACTTCCGCGACGAGGAAAAGGAAAAGAAGAGCAGCATCTTTGCCTCCGCCCTTCACTGCCCCTGGAAAAACCACCACTTCTTCTTCACCGACACCCCCGGCTACCCCGATTTCTGCGGCGAAGCCATCAACGCGATGCTGGTCGCCGACGCGGTCCTCATCGTCGTCGACGCCGCCATGGGCATCGGTCCCGGCACCCTCCGCGCCTGGAAACAGGCCCGCGACCGCCAGCAGCCCCGCGCCTTCGTCATCAACGGCATCGACCGCGAGCAGGCCAACTTCGACGCCCTCCTCGACACGCTCCAGACCACCTATTCCTGCATCCCCCTCACCCTCCCCGCCGACGGCGGCGTGGCCTCCGTGCTCGCGGGCGACCAGCCCGAAGCCCTCGAAGCCCTCACCGAGGCCGTGGCCGAATCCGACGAGGCCCTCCTCGAAAAATTCTTCGACGCGGGCGAACTGAGCCAGGATGAACTCCTCTCCGGCCTGCGCAAGGGCATCGCCGCCGGCACCATCGTGCCCATCTTCTCGTGCAGCGCCGACAAGGACGCCGGCGTCACCGAACTGATGGACGCCCTCGTCAATCTCTTCCCCTCCCCCGTCTCCCTCCCCGCCCTGCCCCTGCTCGAGGGCGAGATGGACCGCACCGGCAGTCTGGCCGTCGCCCAGGTCTTCAAAAGCGTCACCGACCCCTTCATCGGCCAGCTCACCTACCTGCGCGTCTACTCCGGCACCGTCAGCGTCGATGCCGAACTGATCAACCTCGGCAAGGGCAACAAGGAACGCTTCGGCTCGATCATCCACGTCAACGGCAAGGAGCAGAGCCAGACCGAGACTGCCGGCCCCGGCGAAATCATCGCTCTGGCGAAACTCAAGGGCACCGGCCTCGGCGACACCCTCGCCGGGCGCAACGTCAGCCTCAAGTTCCCCCCCGCCGCCTATCCCGTCCCCACCATGTCCTACGCCGTCTATGCCATCAACAAGGGCGACGAGGACAAGATCGGCTCCGGGCTCCATCGGCTGGCCGCCGAGGACCTCACCTTCCAGGTGCGGCGCGACGCCGAAACCCACGAGACGGTCATCAGCGGCATGGGCGACCAGCACCTCGCCGTCATGGTCAACCGCCTCAAGCACGAATTCCGGGTCGATGTGAACCTGCAGACTCCCCGGGTGCCCTACCGCGAGACCATCACCGCCGTCGGCCAGGCCCAGTACCGCCACAAGAAGCAGACCGGCGGCCACGGCCAGTTCGCCGAGGTCCACCTCCGCCTCGAACCCCTGGCCGATGGCGAATTCGAGTTCGCCAACGAAGTCGTCGGCGGCAACGTCCCCAAGAACTTCATCCCCGCCATCGAGAAGGGCGTCGTCGAGACCCTGGTCCGCGGCCCCCTCGCCAACTCCAAGGTCATCGGCGTCAAAGCCATCGTCTTCGACGGCAAATACCACGCGGTGGACTCCTCGGAAATGGCCTTCAAGATCGCCTCCCGCGGTGCCTTCCGCGACGCCATGAGCAAGGCCAAGCCCATCATCCTCGAACCCATCATGGCCCTCAAGATCACCTTCCCCGACGAATACATGGGCGACATCACCGGCGACCTCAACACCCGCCGCGGCCGCATCCTCGGCATGGACATGGTCGAGGGCATGCAGGTGCTCAGTGCCGAAATGCCCCTGGCCGAGACCTATTCCTACAGCACCCAGCTCCGCTCCATCACCCAGGGGCGCGGCTCCTTCGAGATGGCCTTCGAGCGCTACGAGCCCGTGCCCAGCCTGCTCGCCACCAAGATTCAGGAAGAAGCCGCCAAGGAAGCCGAAGAGGAATAACCCTCCTCCAGCCTCCCGGTTGACGCCATCCCCCACGGGGCGGTCCGCACGGAC
>LVAZ01000607.1 GCA_001603055.1 Victivallales bacterium Lenti_02 | reverse complement strand
AGTTGGCCGGCCGAAAGTTCGCGGGCCTGCCCCAGTTGTTTCAGCAAAACCGTGTGCCGGGCCGCGATTTCGAGCACTTCGAGCCGGTCGAAGGCTTGCAGCAGGGTGCCGCCCACCGCCAGCACACCGTGGTTTTCCAGCAAGGCGCAGGCCGCGCCGGAACGCAGTCCCTCGGCCACCCGTTCCGCCAGCTCGCCGCTGCCCATCAGCTCGTAGGGCACGAAGACCGGATCGCCCAGAATCGCGTAGCCTTCGGCGGTGTAGTGGGTGCAGAGCGGCACGCCCGAGGCGCAGAAGGCGGAAGCCGTCACCGGATGGGCGTGGACAATGGCCTGCACGTCGGGCCGGGCCCGGTAGATGGCCAGATGCATGCTGGTCTCGATGCTCAGAGACAACTCGGGAGTGAGGTTCTCGCCGTCCAGGGTCACGATTCCCACCTGCTCGGGCTGCAATTCGGCCTTGTCGCTTTTCGAGGCGGTCAACACGACTTCGTGGACCGACACCCGGCGGGAAAGGTTCCCGCCCGAGGTGGTGGTGAGGCACTGACGGTAGAGCCGCCGCATGAAATAGGCGGTTTCGGCACGTTCGCTCGCATAGCGCATCGGCTGCATTTCCTTTCGCGTGAATTCGCGAGCGGTACTGTAGCGCCTCAGCGCGCGCCGTCCTGCCGCCGCCAGACAACCACGCCCGGATCGCCCTCGCCCAGAGCCAGGGAAACCCAACCGTCCGCCGCCACCGGCAGCCGGTTCCGCTGCAAGGCATCCCAGGGTTGCCATTCGGCCCCGAGCCCCGGCAGGCGCACACGCAGATTTTTGGCGTAGCCGTCGCGGTTCTGGAGCAGCAACACATGGCGGTCGGTGTAGGAACGCCGGGAAATCAGCACGTTCGCCGCCGCTTCCTCCCGCTCCGCCGACCGGATTTCCGCCGCCAGTTGCCAGCCGGCCTCGGGCGAAACATCCTGGAAGATGCCTGCGAGCAATTCGGCCAGCGGGTAGCCCACCACATCCGCCGCCTGGAGATAGACCCTGCCCCGGCCAATGTCCCGGCGGAGCAGCACCGGTCGTCCCGCCCCGTCGCGGAGCAGTATCTGCGTGTCCGGCGCGGCCTGCACCGCGCGCACGCCGCGCCGCAGTTCGAGATCGCCGCAACGGGCAGACGTCGTGTCCGCCTCGCCGAATTCTCCCGCCGTCGGCAGGGCGGGCAAGGGGTGTCCGTAGATGTCCAATCCCGGAACCGCCTCGCCGAACACCAGCACCCCGCCGTCCCGGACAAAGCCGGCCAGCACGGGCACCAATTCCGGTTCGAGATGGCGCACACCGCCCAGCACCAACACCCGCAACCCGGCCAACCCCTCCGGGGTCAGCGCCCGGTCGGAAGGAACTATGCGGAGGCTGGCATGGCCGTACTTGAGGGCGGCGTAGTAGGCGGCGGTCTTGTCAGGCGTGGTGGCGTCGAGCACGAGCCGCCGGGCCTGGGGCCAGGAATAGAGCAGCCCCACGGTGGGCGTCGGTCCCCAGCCCTTGGGCAGCACGTCCCCGGCCACTTCCTGGATTTCCCCGGCGAATTCGTGAATGCCCCGCAGGCCGTCAGTGCGCCGGGCGATGGGGTTCAGGTTCGAATAGGGATACTTGTCCGCCTCGATCTGGACCTTCTGGCGGTCTCCCCACCAGGCCCAGCCCCGCTTGCTCCAACTGAAAATGGTCAGCCCGTCGAGTCCGCAGAGCACATGGGACCAGAGCCGGTTGCGGATTTCCCGGCGGCTCTGCCCCTGGAGATAGGTCTCATTGTCGAAGATCATCTTGTCGCCGGACAGGGCCAGCAGCAACTCGTTTTCGAGGGGCGCGGGAGCGATGGGCGAAACCAGACGGCTGGCCGGGGGGCGGCTCGCGCCGCCGCCCGCCGTCCAGCGCCCGCCACCGGTCGGCGTCAGCACCAGGGTCTCATGCTCCACGAAGCGATGGAGGAAAACCGCCTCGCGCGGGCTGAGCGCGTAGCCACCCATGGTCTGGACGCCGACGGGGGTGTCCGGCAAGGCCCGGTTCACCTCGGCCACCCCGGCCTTGACCAGCTCGACGAAGAGTTCGGAAAGATAGTCGTCGTAGTCGAAGAACCGGCCGGTGATGTCCCGCACCCTGCGGTCCTCGGTGACGTCCGCCGCCGCCGCCCAGTCCGCCAGTTCGGTTCCCCAGACGCGGTTCAGTTCCGCAATGGTCCCGTAGCGGGCTTCGAGCCAGCGGGCGAATTCGGCCTGATGGTCGGAGGAGCGACCGAGATAGGCGGGTTCATTGAGCAGTTCGTAGCCGATCACCGGCACCCCCGCGTCCCGGTAGCGCTCGGCATAGAGCCGCCAAATCTGCAACCAGATGTCGCGCCCGCCCCCGGAGATGCGGTAGGGCACCCAGTGGTGCTGCCCTTCGGTGAGGACTTCCGGTGCCAGGGGCGTCTTCTCCCGGTCGGTGCCGGGCGCGCCCACGGTCCAGGGCCAGCATACCGTGTCCACGAAAAAGGGCACCCCGAGCCGCTGGTAGCTCGGCCCCAGGCGGGCGGGGTCCTGCTCGCGGCGTCCTCCCGGATAGCCCACGGCATCCCAGAAAACCTGTCCGGGCATGGTCGCCGAATAGACATTGAAGCCCAGCCGCCGGG